>JAGHTH010000009.1 GCA_018065365.1 Candidatus Coliplasma caballi | reverse complement strand
AAGCGCCGGACTTATCCCAGGTCATCGTACCGGTAGCACCGGTGTAAACAAAGTCGGAGGAAGTGAATTTTGCAGTCAGAATCGCGCAGAGGTCTGCCGCGGAGATATTGACATCTTTCACGTCAGCGGCTTTCATTGCGGCGTAGATCGACATCATTGCGTCGTAGCCGTCCGCTGCGAACTGGTCGGGAGTTTCGTTGTACTTTGCTTTGTATGCGTTCACGAATTTCACAACCGCAGCATCCTCGCTTTCGGCGTTGAAAGGAGTGATGTACAGGATCTTGTTGGGAATGACGTCGGAAGCGGTGAACATTTCCTTGATACCGTCAAAGCCGTCGCAGCCGAACAGAACGGCTCCGCAATCCTTTGAAGCACACGCCTTCGCGACCAGAGAAGCTTCGGTGTAGTAGAAGGGCATGAAGATGACGTCGCAATCCTTGAGCGCTTCGACCTGCGTGGAGAAGTCCAGGTTGTTTTCTTTGTCGAACGTCTGAACGGTATAGGTCAGACCGATCTTCTTTGCCTGATCTTCGAACGCCTTGTAAATGCCTGCGGAATAGGAGTCGCTGGTGTCGTAGATACAGCCGACTTTGGTGTAGCCGTCCGCTTTGATCTTGTCAGCGGCAAGAGTACCCTGGTCGGGATCGCCGAAGCAAATACGGAAGCAGTTGTCGCCGTACTCGATGACTGCCTGCTCGGAAGCCGAAGGAGTTACGAAGAACATTTTGTCTTCAACTGCTTTTGCGGCAAACGCTTTGCAGGAAGCGGAAGTAACCGCGCCGAGAGACGCCTGCATACCGCTTTCAAACAGCGTGTCGTAGTTCGCACTTGCGGGAGCAGCTTCCGCCTGGTCGTCTTTCATATCGAACGAGAACAGGTAGCCGTTCAGACCGCCGGCAGCGTTGATCTCCTCGAGAGCGATCGTCGCGCCCTTCTGGACGGAAATACCGTAAGATGCGGCACCGCCCTGCAGAGGACCGGTTGCGCCGATCTTGAACGTGGGTGCGTCATCGTCGCCGCCGCAGGACGCGAGAGCGAACGCCGCGATCGCACATACCAAGAGCATGCAGAGAACTTTGGAAAACGTTTTTTTCATGGTAAACACCTCTTGAAAAAAATTTGTTTTTGTTTTTTATTTTCTTTTTTTATTTTTTGTCGGAAAATGAAAATCGGTGCCGCCGTTAAGCAGCACCGAGATCTGACCGTTTGTTCGTTCCCTTTCGGAACGGTTCGGAGAAGATCAATTTTGCTTACACGGCATAATCGGAATCGGTTGCAGTCGGCGTACAAGTACGGAAAGCAGTCGTACGGAAATCAGAATCGAAAGAATGCATACGACTACGTGAATTTCCGCTACGATGCAAATAATGGCTGCAATGACAGAAAAAACGGATACTGCAACGGCAGTATCCGCGGTAATCAGACCATCATTACGAGAAGAAGCGCAGTCGGAAGCACAGCACGAAAAAGCCTTCGCGTCGGAAGACGGTTGCTTTTTTGCCGTATAACCAAACATGCTTTTCCCTCTCGAATTAAAAAAGATGAGTCATTATACCACGCAAAACCGGGTTTGTCAATAGGTTTTATATAATTTTTCAAAAAGTTTTTCTTTATAATCAGCCGATGAACGCACGTTCGAGGACGGAAACGAATTCCGAAAGCCCTTTTTCATCCTCTTTTGAGAAACGGTCTTTGTGCGGGCTGTCCAGATCGAGTACACCGACGACTTCGCCGTTTTTACAAATCGGGATCACAAGTTCGGACGCGGATGCCGAATCGCAGGCAATATGCCCCGGGAACTGATGAACGTCCGGAACGCGCACGGGCTTTTTCAACTGCGCGGCGGTGCCGCACACCCCTCTTCCGACCGGGATCTCGATGCAGGCGGGCTTTCCCTGAAACGGCCCAAGCACGAGTTTTCCGTCCTGCATCAGATAAAATCCCGCCCAATTCAGATCGGGCAGCGTTTCGTACAGCAGCGCCGACGCGTTGGAAAGGTTTGCGATCGGGTACGGAACGCCGTCGATCAGCGAAGCCAGCGTATCGTTCAGCAGACGGTAATCGACGGAAGGCGTTTCCGGCTCAAGCGAAGCGAGGTAATCCACCAATTCCGCAAACGATCCCTTTTTCCCGTGATACGAATGTTCCGGGCGGGAGATCAGGCAGTCCGTAACGAGAAACGTGTCCATTCCCAGCACCGAAGCGCCGTACATATCCTCGGTTTCGTCGTTGCCGATCATCAGACAGTCCTTGGGAGAAACGCCGATCCGTTCGCAAACGGAACGGTAATAGGTTTCGCTCGGTTTGCAGGAAGAATCGGTTTCAAAGGAGGTTACGAGATCAAAAGCGTCGTAATCCAAACCCACCCACTTCATCCGCAGGCGCTGCGTTTCGGCGGGGAACACCGGGTTAGTCGCGACGACAACCTTTTCGGCACACGCTCTCGCTCTGCGGTACGCTTCGGGCGCGAGCGGGTTTTGGCGGGTATATTTTTGCGTACAGTCAAACTCTTTGCAGAAAAATTGCAGCGCACTCTGTTTTACCGTTTCGCGCGGAAGCCCAAGCAATTCCGACAGCGCGGAAAAATAGCATTCCTCATTCGTGCTGCTGCCGTCGTTTTTGATCATTGCCCAAAACGCGTCGTAACACGCTTTGCGAAGCTTCTCATACGGCACGCCGAGGCCTGACATCGAGCGGCATTGTTCTTCGAGAATGCCGTAGAGAAAAGTCATCAGATCCTGCGGGATCAGGGTTCCGTCCATGTCGAAAAGGATCGCTTGGTACTTCATTCTTATACTCTCCCATTTTGAATTCTACGGGTAATTATACCGTATTTTGCAAAAAAATTCAATAGAATCATCTCATTTTCGATTGTAAGGCAAAAAGAAAAAAAGGCGTCGCTCGGACACCTTTTTGTAGAATCTGACAAAAACGGTCAGTTGAAGCGCACGACGAGGTGCGAAAGCCAATAGAA
>JAGHTH010000191.1 GCA_018065365.1 Candidatus Coliplasma caballi | reverse complement strand
TATCGGTTTCGTCCGCTTTTCGCTCTTTCGCCAAAAATTCTTTCAGGGCATTTTGAACCATTCCGGCATCTTTCTTGGTTACGACGTGATAAAAGCGATTGCCGTTCATAAAATCGAATTTTTCCATATGCGGATCGGCAAGCCTATATTCACGACTTCCCTTAGGAAAGCGATTGATAATCGCCAGCCGATCGCCGTTTCGGTTCATTCTGAAATCTTCCGTGATTTTCTTTGGGAATTCGTTTTCAAAATAAAGCCATTCCACCGTTGTCGTTCCGTCAAACCAAGACATGATTTCACGCCCCCTTTGCTTCATAGCTTTCGATAAAATCTTCTCGCGTTGTCAACAAATTTCTTCTATTCTCTTCACCACGTCGTTTTCTCTCTGTTCCTCGGTCAGATCGGCGAGGATCGGAAAGCGAAGGACGGAAAGCGCGTCAAAGCCGCGTTCGGTCGAGAAGAAGCGAAGCAGATTTTTGCCGATACGGATCTCGTAGCAGTCGCACGGGTAGCCGGTCTCGCCGCAATCGAGTTTGACGGGATGCTCCGAAAGTCCGGCGTTATCAAAGCGGTTTGAAAACAGATTGCCGCTCTCGCACAGTTCTCTGAAACCCTTCGCCACCTTTTTGAGTGCTTCCTCGTTGTCGGAAGCAAAGGTGCGGTTAGACTGTGCATTGGATACCGTTCCGAGCGCGACTTTGCCGGGAACGGCGGGATAGCAAAACTCTTGTCCGAGCTCCGTCCGTTTCGGAAAGACGCTGACGTATGCCATACCGAGATAGTGGAAATGCGGATCAAGAACGTTATGCGTGTTCGGCTGTTCGAGATAATCAAGACCGAACGAGGCGTATTTCACCGCGAACGGTCTGTCCTTCACGTCTGCCGCAAAGGCGGTGACGAACGCGCGGTACAGTTCCATGGTTTCGTCGTAATTCGCGCAATACTCCTCGTCGTCGCAGTCAAAGAAGCAGGACTCAAAATCCCATCCATTCCCTATATCTTCTTCATCTTGAACCATGTCCGCGACGGTGGGAGCGATCAGGGGGTATTTCTCCCTGTTCGTGAGGATTTCTTTTACGGCAAGGGCGTTGTATTTGTCTTCAAACTCCACGCCGAGTTTGATTTGCAGAAAATCGTTCAGTATCATATTTTTTCTCCTAAAATAGTTTCCACGCATCGGGGAACCTATAATCCGAAACGGTGTCAAATGCTTCGTACAGTTCCTTAATATCTTGATCGAACGCATCTTGTACATTGTCCGGCACAGAAGGGTCTAACATTCTTGCTATTAGCTGTGCCATGCTGTAAAAGAACTCAGACGTGATACTCGCTTTTTCCATTTTCTCAAGCCACGCTTTGTCCCGCATCCTTACCGACAAATCGTCAAGGTCGATATCTTCCGCCTTCGTATCTTTCGGATACAGGTCCGATTTTCCATCACGAACAAATTCTTCGTAAGCGGTATCAAGAAACGTCAAGTTTTCGACACCGATCGTATTTTCTATATGCGGATATTTTTTCGGGTGACAGAGGATTTCCATTACGGCATAGATATTGTCTTTATCCCCATAATTCGCGCCCAGATAATCGTTAATCACGCAATTCAATTTTCGCAGATTTCTGACATTCGACTTTTCACCTTGATGCTCGCCGGAAACGGTTGCGAACGCCGAGTAAAGTTCTTTCAAATCCTCATAATAAGCATCCATTACGTTTTTGGGGATGTCCGGAACCCAATCGTCACGGTCGAAATGTTCGACCAAATCGTCAAAGAACGTGCAGGATATTTTCGACGCGTCATGACTTTCGAGCCACGTCATATCCTTTTCGAGCAGACCGAGCCACGCTTCTTCATCACTGCTGTCCGGGGCTTCCGGCTTTTCGCCATGCTTTTCTTCGCAGAAATAGTATTCGTAATCCTGCAACAGCCCGACGCCGAAATAGATGATATTGTAAATATTTATGTACTTTTCCGGATGTTTCAGGATCTCAAGAACGGCGTGGACGTTGTGTTTTTCATCAAAATTCCGATCGAGCGTTTTGGCAACCACTTGATTTAACGGATATGGCATGACGTTGTGCTCCTTTTTTATCGTTTTTCGGTGAGGCGGAGGTGTTCTCCGCCTCGAATGTAATCAGCAAAGCGCCCAAACAAGAAAATCGAGTTTCTTCATATCACTGATATCTTTGTAAGCCGGGAAAGCTTCATCAAATGCGGCGACGCTGTCTTTTCCGATGAATGTTCCGGATACTTCCGAAAAGGCGCGGTCAAGCTCGTGATACAGATCTTTGGATTCCGCCAAACGCTTTTCGGGGCTCCAATAGGTCTTTATCGCGTTTTTACACCAGAGATTCGCCAACACTTTACTGTCCCAAATCGGTTTGGTGTTATCAAGTGTTGCGACCAGCTTGCTGGCGAAGGACGCTTCCACGCGACGGGTTTTCGCATACAGTTCATCGAGAACCACGTCAAAGGTCGGCTTTTCGCCGAGATACTTTGCCATAAGATCAAAGTACGCTTTTCGCCACGCTGCGCCGCGACGCACCCGGTAGAACGTAACGAACTTCTTTTGCCATGCCGGATCCGCCGGATCAATCTTCGCCATAATGTCCGTGTACTGTTTCAAACTCTTTTCTTTCAGGTTTGCGATCGCTTTCGCGTATTGGATTACGAATACAGGAATCTTTGGTGCCATTTCATTTACCTCGTTTTCTTTATTTTCGTGTTCATTTTTATTTTTTCAGTTTCAGCCATACTGCCGGACGGATGCCGATGCCTTCCATTTGCATTGGCGCTTCCTCAAATTCGCCGATTCCGTTCACAAACACGAGGCGGCCTTCCTTGTCTCCGTCGGTAGACGTCCACCACGGCGACGCGCCGGTTCCCTCGTCTACGTCCACGCCGCAGCCGTCATAACCGTTGATCATTGCCTGTTCCCTTGCTCCGGCAAGAGGCACCGCTTCTGGCAAGCCGCATTTTTCAATTTCTTCCTTACTGAGCAAAAAGACACAGTCGTTCTGCTCGTCGGGGATCATCAGGTCGGCGAAGTTCTCGGTATCTTCCTCCGTCGGGAACAGGGCGCGATCCAAATCACTCGTAAATTGCCGAACAGCGGAATCCTCGTAGTTTTCATCAGTGGAAAAGTCACCGCATTTGGCGTGCACGATGTAATTGGATTCCAGACAATCGACGGAAAGAAGCAAAGCGCGGTCTTCTTCGACGCGGAGGACGTGCCAAATGACGTCACGGTGATTGTATTTTCCGAAGCGGACGACGTCACCGGCTTTGATATCTTTCTCGTTCGGCTCTTTGACTTGCGAAAAACTTGCGGAAACGTTACTATCGTAATCTTCCATAAGTTCCCGGTACTCGGAGTCATCGTTCGCGCCGTTTTCGTAGTTTTCCATTTCCTTTTCGTAATACTTCCGATAGGCGCTTACGTCATACGGCGTACCGAACCCCTCGGCAGACATGACCGCCAGCGCAAAGTGCAGTCCGGGATAGTTTACTTCGGCATCGGATTCGGATTTCATCTTGGCATAAAGATCGGCAAGTTCCTCTTCGGTAAGTTCGTCTTCCGCCCATTTCTGGCAAAGGTGGTCGGTGCGATAGCGGAGATAATGCCGGAGTGCTATCGGATAATCCTTTTCCACACCTACGCCGTCTTTATAGCAACGTGCAAGTTCCAGCCGGCAAAGATCATTGTAGATCAGCTGATTGACAAGTCCCATCCCACCGCTGAGCCCTTTGGGATACGTATGCTCGCCGAGATCCACGACCTCGAAAAATTTTTCATCATTCCCGAGTTCGTCTCGATAATAACACGCGAAATCATAAAGCACTTGCGTACCGATTCCCGACGCAACGTCGGAAAGATACGGAAGCGTCAGCGGGTATTTTTCGATCACGTCCGCAAAGTTTTCGCCCCTACAGAAGAAATAAAGTATGGAGCGTAAGATATAATCTACGTTTTTCCGATCTTCTTCGATTTCACCGTTCCGCACGGCGACCGCGTACGTATACAGTTTGTCCGGATCAAAATCACTGTTGCCGTTGTTCATAAACTCGTTCGCGTAAACCTTTAACTTTTCCAAATTCCTTTTCATCTTCAAGCACCTCTTTCCATTTAATCATCCAATATGATGCAGTTGACAAATCCCGTTTTTGCGACGCTCTGATCCAGCGCGATAAAGGTATCTCCGAAATACGGGCGGAACCCATCGGGCGGCACGGCGGAAACCTTTTTATAAAGTTTCTTTTCCCAATCTTCGGGGGCGGCATTCTTCATCCGGTAGCACCGCGCGGCGCTGTAATGCCCGAAAACAACCGTTTTCCCCGGCACCCGCACGCCGTAGCGCATGGAGAGAAGCATCCCGTCCCCGCGGAAGGCGGCGGTACGCCATTCTTTCTCGGTGGCATTCCGCCAATCCGGTCGGTAGGCATATTTTTCCGTCGGAATAAAGCCGTGCGTAAAGACGTAGTGCGGCGTTTCAAAATACCAGACGGGAACGGTCGCGAGAAAATCGGTAAAGCCGAGCCGCGCACATTCCGCGATCAGTTCGGCGTCGGAAAGACCGTTTTTCCCGGTCAGATGTCTGACAAGCAACTCCGCGCAGGTGCGGTTTCCGGAGCGTCCGAAATGTCCCGCACGGAGATTATCGAGCAGTTCCACGTCGTGGTTCCCGTAGATCAGGATCAGTTTTTCCTTCCCATGTAAGTCAAGGAGATGTTCGTAAAGCTCACCCGGTTCTTCTCCCGAATAGAACGCGTCGCCGCAGAGGATCAGACGGTGATCCTCCCGCGCGGGATCAAAACCTTTTGCGGTCAACGCGTTTCGCATCAAGCAAAAACGGTCGTGAATATCGGAAACAACAAAATACTTCATACCTTACTCCAAAATCCCGGCGTGATCGACGACCTCGCCGTTCATCACTTCAAGGTCTCCCTGAAGAAGCGCCTTGATCACGAAGCCGTGACCGGCGGACATAAAGGAACAGTTTACGGCATCCTTCATAGAGCGGACGGCAAGAAATGCGCTCTTCGGGATCGTCGGTTCCCGCTTTTCCTGTTTGCACTTATTCACATACTGCTCGTATTTCTTCTTCATCGCGCACTCTTCATTATAGTTATAATTATCGAAGTCCACGAGTGCGATCTTCTTTCCCGCGTCGACGAGCGACTTCATCCACAGAAACGCGGGCGTGTTATACACCAGTTTCGCGTACTCCGGGAAATATGCCTTCTTTCGCGCTTCGGTGAAGGACAGGGGGACGTATTCCCCTTTTTCCTTATCGAAGAAAGCAAAATAGCGTGTATCCTTATGCTCGTAACCGAGACTCTTGTTAGCGTGGCGCATCAGATCCTTCGTACAATGCGGAGCGGCGTAAAACTCATTTCTCCACCGGAAGTAATCTTCGTTCGGTTTTCCGCCGTCATCGTGACAGGGATAAACCTTACCGCACTGCCAGAAGATCTCGAAAATCTGCGCGGGCGTACCGTCGGACGAGATGACGGGCCCGATCCAAAACGGAGAAAGCTGACGGTCAAAGTCCGGATGCTCGGCAAGGAACGCCTTGTCGCGTCCCGCGCGGGAAGTCACGTCAATGATGACGTAATCCGAAAGATCCTCTTCGGTCTGGTTCGTGTAAAAGGGATTCGTGTAAAAGACGTTCATCGGGTGATGGCGGAGCAACATAATGTTCTTATTTTCCATTCGTTTTTACCTCTCTCGTTGTTTTTTTCAGTATATCACATTGCGTCGATTCTGTCGAGGGAATTCGCCCGGAACGGACAAAAGCTGGCCGTTCCGGATTTTCTTTTAACCGAACACCTCGTAGAACGGCGCAAACTTGCCCTCTCTGCCCATCGGGGCTTTGCGGGACGAGGGCTTGCCTTCGTAGATCGCGAAGACGAGACGGCGGAAACGGTTACGGAACTCGGGCTCATCAAGAACGGCGCGGAAAAGTCCGGCGACTTCATCGGAGCGCAGGCGGTACACGCCGCATCCGAACGCGCCGAGGACGACGCTATCGTGACCGTTATCGAGAGCGATGCGGAAGATCGTGCGGATCTTATTTTTCTCGATCTCACACCCTTCGGCGGTCAGATACTCGTCGGCTTTGAAATAACGGCGCTGATCGTTCGTGTAACCGTTTTTCTCGCGGTTGGAGAGGGACGCGACGGTGATGACCGGGCAATCGAACTTATCTTCGCGGATTGCATAAAACTCTTCTTCGCCGTGGCGGAAGAACGTGACGGTGGGAGAATAAACGCCGCCGAAGTTAAGGTCGAGCGGATAAACGCCGGGGGTATTCGGAAGTTCGGCTTCGCGGATGTGTTTATACTTCGGATCCCCAAAGCGATAAAGCGACTGCGACAGCGTGGACATCCGGCTAATGGACTCTTCCTGCGCGCTGGCTCCATCATGGTAGCCGCCGCAGGGCGACGTGGCAGAAGCGAGGTTGAGAATGGCGGGATGAAAGCCATCGCGGATAAGACCTTCTGCCACGTCCGCGCAGTCGGCGTTGACGCAAGAGGCTTCGGGCGGCGTAAGGAGTTCGGGTGCGGAAACCGAGAAGGCACTCCGATAAACTTTCGCCGCGCGGTGCGCTTCGCGATCCCCAAGCCACGGCTCCGCCCACGCACGGAACAGGGCGGAATTATTCTTATATACCTGCAAGCGCCCCGCGTTCTTCCCGTAGTGGCCGCCGTAGAGGTACTGCGCGCGCACGGTATCTTCTGGGCTGACCGCGGAAAAATCGGCGGGCGAAAAGCGTTGCATCACACGGTAAGGACCTTCGTTCATCAACTCGCTGAAATCTTCACCTGCAAAGAAGCGGCGGCGGACTTCGGTGGAGCTGACATCCTCAAGGTCTTCATTTTCTACTTGCAGCAGGTGGATGCGGTCACGGTGCGCGGTAAAGAATTGATCGCTTGCGAGTACGGCATCCATATCAAGCCGACGGGCGTATACGAGATATTCGCAAAGCGCGATCGTTTCTTCGGCGTGCTGCCAATGCGGAACGCCGTGAAGCTTATCAGCCCCGAAAAGAAAGAAGAGTTTGATATCTTCTCTGGGGTACTGCTTCTTCTTCGCTTTCAGCAATCGGACGAGCGAAGCGTAGGTGTTCGGTGCGATGCCGCCGACCTCGTATCCGCCGAAGCTGATCTTCGGGTTTTCTTCGGAGAGCGACTGCAGCATTTCGGCGCGCGTTTCTTCGGAGAGAATAAAGTTCGACGGGACTTTCGCTTTCAGGAGTGACTTTGCGGTAAGGTATTTGTCGTTCGTAGCGATGAACACGCCCTCGTCAGCGCCGAACTTTTCCACGGCATCGGAGAGAATTTCAAAGTGCGCGCGGGTTACGGGGTTAAAGGATCCGGTTAATGCGATAATTTTTTTCATTTTCATACCTCTTTCAGTTTATTCTAAGCACATTATACACGGTGCCTTTCGAATAATCAATGGTTATTCGCCAAAGCGGACATAGGTGGACCGCTTTCTTTGGAAAGCAATTATTCATCAACGATGAAAACGATCTCGCAGTTTTTCATTTTTGCGTAATTGATTGTCCACTCGGTGCCGCCCGGAGAGCGGTTGAACACGGCAAGCACCCGTGATTCGTGGTCAACCATCCATGCGTCTCTGGCATGAAATACCCAGCGCCGATACTTCCGGTAAACGTATTGAACGTCATCGGTTTTCCCGATGATCGCTTTGAAATGGTCTTGCAATTCCGCCGTTCGGTTTTTTTCCACACCCGGAAACGGCACGGCGGCAATCAATTTGATTTCTTTGTTTTCGGATTTGATTTTCAGCACTTCATCCGCCGCCCAAGTGTCTACTCCCGGCGCCATTCCGGTGATGAACGTGTTGTACCCTTCGCCGATTGCATTTTGAATTTCGGTTGCCAGTCGAGCGCGGATTTCTTCTTCGGTTCCTTTGCATTTTTCCGGTCTGTGCCCCGTAAAACAACAAACTTTTTCTATATTGAATTCCATAATTGTTCTTCTTTGGTTAAATTCCCATCGTCAGCCGAAAAAAGACACAAACCCATAATGCTTTGAACCGTCACTTTTGAAGGTGATATCCGGCATATCGGCAAGTTCAAACTCGGAAATGATCAAGGATCGGATCGTATCGGTGTTCAGCGACGGATTCAGATAAACGGTCACTTTGCCGTTTTTGATTTCAACGCGTCCGCGAGGATAGAAATTGAACGGTTTTCCGTG
>JAGHTH010000079.1 GCA_018065365.1 Candidatus Coliplasma caballi | reverse complement strand
GGTTTCCTCGGGCTTTTCCCAGCCGAGTCGCTCGTCGTAGCAATCGCCGCCCAACAGAACGATATGCGGCATCAACGCGTCCACCATCGAAAGCAGCTGCTTCTGATTCTCGCCGTAATTCTCGGCGTGGAGGTCGGACAGGAACGCCATTCGCACGACTTTTTTGATCTTTTGACTCCCGACCTTATAAATGACGAACTTCGGATCAGGGCGCATCAGTTTGTTTTTCATTTTTTGCGTTTCTTACGGTTCAGAATCAGAACGATCGCGCCGCAAACGGCAACTACGGCAAATGCGCCGAAGCCGATCCACATCCACGGAAAGTTCTTTTCTTCTTTTTCTTCGCCGCTTGTTTCGGCTTCACTTTCCGCTTTGCTTTCGGTTTGGCTTTCGGAAGCGGGAACGCTCTCTTCTTTGCTTTCCGTCGCCGTGCTTTCTTCCACAGGCACGTCGGTACTTTCTTCGCTCGTTTCGGTGGGCTCGGGCTTGGTCAACTCTTTCCCGAGTTCCGATTTTGTTACTTTGTAGGTAATGCAGGAAATCTGTTCCGCGCGGTACAGGTCGGCGTTGAGCGCACGCTTGGCAAGCGTCTTTTTCACGGCGGAGATCGCTTCGTGCAGAGCGCTGAGCTTTTCGGGAGCGATCTTCGCGTCCGCAACCGATTCCGCAGCCGCTTCGGAAGCCGCGATCACGGCGTTTGCTTCCGCTTCGGTCATTCCGCCGAGCGGGAGAATCACGTCTTTGATGTGGTCGTTCATATACGCGAGCGACGCCTTGATCGACGCGTCGCGATCGAGGAACGGCGGGATCGCCGCGTTCTTGTACGCGTTCTGGAGCAGCGCCGCACCCGCTTTGTCCGCGAGGTATGCGGACGCTTCGAAATAAATTTCGCCCATTGCGGAAAGATCGTTGTCGCGGCACGCCTGTCTGACCATTGCCGCCGCGTCGAGTTCGTCCATAAAGACGCCCAGACCGACCGCAACGCCGCACTTGTCGCCGCCCGAAGCGATCTGTTCCTTGATCGCCTCGTCGAACCCGTCGCCGTACGCCATCGGGTGCAGAACGTCCAGCCAGCCCTCTTTCTCCCAGCGCAGATAGTCCTGATAGTTATAGATTCCCGCCTGGCTCGGATCCGCAACGACGTCTGCCGCCAAGATCACGTCGGGATTGACCGCGTTGATCATTTCGCGGACCTCTTTGACTAATTTCGAAATGCTGTCCTTGCGGAACTGACACCAATCCACCCAATAGGACGCGGTAACGTCAAAGGTCGGAACGGCGGTCGTGTTGTACGCTTTCTGGAAGCCCTTGATCGCCGCGTCGGTGTAACCGTAGTCGTGGTCGGTACGCACGGCGTAGCGGATGTAGTCGAGTTCAAAGCAGTCGATGTCGTAGTTTTTGATGATATGCTTGTAGAACGAAACCTGATATGCCCGCGCTTCTTCGTTGGCGGGATCGATCATGCAGAAACGGTTTTCGTTGTCGGGATTGCCCGTTTCGTCTTTTGCGAGCCAGTCGGGCTTTTTCTTGGCAAGTGAAATGTTATAGTTCTTGTTGCCGAAGTTCGCGACGTGATAGATCGCCATCCAGAGATGACACTCCATACCGCGCTTGTGGCAGGCATCGATATATGCCTGCAGCACGTCGTAATTGAACGCCGGGTTGTGCGGGATCAGCGAATCTTCCGGCACCGTAAAGATGACCGAGCAATCGAAAATGCCTTCCACGCAGACCGTGTTGATGCCCTGCTCGTACAGCTTCTGCACGAACGCGTCCACTTCCGAAGCAGATTTCTGCGACGGACGGAGCCACGCGCCGCGGTACTGCACGGTGTAGCTTTCGGTTACCTTGTTCGCGGTGAGAATCGCGTTGATCTCGTCGCAGGCGGAAGCGAACTCCGCTTCGTTTTTGTTTTTCTTGTACGCCTTTTCGGCGTCGGAAAGTTTCTTTTCGGCGTCCTTCATCGCCTTGTCGAACGCGTCGTAATCGATGTAGCGGTAGAGCTTTTTCGCTTCTTCGCAGCTCTTTTTTGCCTGCTCGATCGTGAGGGAAAGCCCCTTGACCATGCTCTCCGCGTCGAAAACGAACGTTACTTTCTTTTTTGAAACGTCGAACGAGCAGCCCATGCCGAGAATGACGTTGGTGCGCAGCCAATCGGCAGCCGTTCCGTGTCCGGAAACGACGAACGATCCGGACGCGGCAGGGATCTTGCTGTTGTTGCCGCCCACGAACGTTACGATGCCGGAGGTTACGACCACTTCGTAGCCGTATTCGTTGGTATTGGTGTTGGAGCCCTTGTTGTTATAGATAATGAGGTTGTTTTCGTAACGGGTACCGTTCATATTCGTGAAATCGACCGTCAGTTCGTAGAACACCTTGTCGTCCAAGTTGAGCGGCACGTCCGAAACGGTAATCTCCATGTTGCGATCGTTGTAGTAAACGTAATCGCCGACGGCGACGTTGGTCTTGACCCACGTTTTCATTTTTGCGCCTTCGTCGGAATCATGTCCGGACAGGACGAACCCGCCCGCGGGGATCGCGTTGTTGTTTGCGCCGACCGCCGTAACCTTATGATCTG
Organism: Candidatus Coliplasma caballi; assembly: GCA_018065365.1. GTDB lineage: Bacteria > Bacillota > Clostridia > Oscillospirales > CAG-382 > Coliplasma > Coliplasma caballi. Next base: position 5,947 of record JAGHTH010000079.1, on the reverse strand, counting down.
CGCCGACGACTGCCTCGGCACCCCATTCGTTCGTGTTGGTGCGTTCGCCGTAATCGGACGTATAGACGATCAGCTGTCCGGAGCCGCGCGCGGTGTTGATGCCGTTGAATTTGACCTTGATCTCTTTTGCCGAAACGGAAAACGGGATGCAACCCAGCAGCGCGCAGGCGCAGAGAATCACGGAGAGAAAGCGGAGCGAACGTTTCATGATGTTGGAATTCCTTTCTTTCGGTCAGACGTTGAAACGGAACAGAACGATATCGCCGTCCTGCATAACGTATTCCTTGCCCTCGGAGCGAACGAGTCCCGCTTCCTTGCAGGCGGTATAATTTCCTTTTTCCATTAACGTCGCGTACGGAACGACTTCCGCACGGATGAAGCCGCGCTCAAAGTCGGAATGGATCTTGCCGGCCGCCTGTGGTGCTTTGGTACCCTTGACGATCGTCCAGGCGCGTACCTCCGGCTCTCCGGCGGTTAAGAAACTGATGTAACCGAGCAGGCGATAGGACGCCTTGATGAGCTTGTTGAGCCCCGATTCCGTAACGCCGAGGTCTTCCAAGAACGCCTGCTGTTCGTCTTCGTCGAGTTCGGAAAGTTCCGCCTCGATGCCGGCGCAGACCGAAATGATCTCCGCGCCCTCGCCGCTGACCGCGTTTTTCAGCGCGACGTAGTAGGGGTTTTCGTCCTCGGGCTTTGCGAGATCCGCTTCCGAAACGTTCGCGCAGTAGATCACGGGCTTCCAGGACAGAAGCGGCAGGTCGGAAAGCATGGCGCGCTCGTCGTCGGAAAGTTCCACGGTGCGCGCGGACTTGCCGTTGTTCAGTGCTTCCTCGATGCGCTCCAGAGCGGGAAGTTCCGCCAGCGCGCTTTTGTCGCCTTTGCCGAGTTTCTTCACACGGTCGATCCGGCGTTCGAGAATTTCCATATCGGAAAGGATCAGTTCGGTGTTGATCGTATCCACGTCGCGCGCGGGGTCCACGCTGTTCTCAACGTGAATGACCTCGGTGCCGCCGAAACAGCGTACGACGTGAACGATCGCATCGACTTCACGGATGTGCGAAAGGAATTTATTGCCGAGCCCTTCGCCCTGCGAAGCGCCCTTGACCAATCCCGCGATGTCCACGAATTCGATCACGGCGGGAGTCAGTTTTTTCGGATGATACATTTCCGCGAGTTTGTCCAGACGTTCGTCGGGAACGGCGACCACTCCCACGTTGGGATCAATGGTGCAGAACGGATAATTTGCGCTTTCTGCGCCTGCTTTGGTCAGGGCGTTGAACAGCGTGCTTTTCCCAACGTTGGGAAGACCTACGATGCCTAATTTCATTGCTTTGTCCTCTTGTTTTCCTATTTTTTCATTCTCTACTATACCACAACGCGAAAATAATTGCAATATGCAATTTTGATTCATAAAAATCACGCGGAAAAATGAAAGAAACTTTCTATACGTACTTGACAAACGAAGAAAAATATGGTATAAATGAGTCGTGAAGTATAAAAAAGACTTTTTTTGATAAAACAAAACTGTAAAATCGAAAGGAGAAACAAGGATGGCTACGAAAATTCTCTGCGTGGACGACGACAGCAACATCTGCGAGCTGCTTTCCATGTATCTGACCAAAGAGGGATATGAGGTGCGCACCGCGGGCGACGGACAGGAAGGGGTGGCGCTGTTCCGCAGCTACGAGCCGGATCTCGTCCTGCTCGACATCATGATGCCGCGTATGGACGGGTGGGAGGTCTGCAAAGAGATCCGCACGTTCTCGTCCAAACCGATCATCATGGTAACCGCAAAGGGCGAAACGATCGACAAAGTGCTCGGTCTGGAACTCGGTGCCGACGATTTTATCGTCAAACCGTTCGATATGAAAGAGGTTTGCGCCCGTATCAAAGCGGTCCTGCGCCGTTACGCGAAACACGACAATACCGACGGCGAGGCGATCCGCTTCGACAACATTGAAATTTCCGAGCAGAAATACGAACTCAAGATCAAAGGCAAAGCAGTCGATCTGCCGCCGAAGGAACTGGAACTGATCTATTTCCTCGCCTCCAACTACAACCGCGTGTTCACCCGCGACCAGCTTCTCGACAAGGTGTGGGGCTTCGATTACCTCGGCGACTCGCGTACCGTGGACGTGCATATCAAGCGCCTGCGTGAGAAGCTCGAGGGCGCTTCGGACAAATGGGTGCTCAAAACGATCTGGGGCGTGGGCTATAAGTTCGAAGTTCTCGAAGACTGATTTTCTCCAAAGTAAAAAAAGCAACCGAAGCGGAACTGCCTGCTTCGGTTGTTTTGCTCTTGTCGGTTATTCCAATTTGTAGTTGCCCAATACCGCCGCTTTGATCATCGAGTAATCAAACGCGTCCACTCTGCCGTCGCCGTTCACGTCCGCGGCGGCTTTTTGTTCTTCTCCGAACGTTACGGTGCCGAGCACCGCCGCCTTGACGAGCTGATAATCGAACGCGTTGACGGCACCGTCAAAATTGACGTCGCCTTTTTTGCCCGGACCGGGTTTAACGGGGGACAGCCCATAGTAGCCGGCGATGATCTCGGCTTCCAACTTGGCGAGCCGCTTGCGGTTTGCGTCTTCGGAAAGCCATTTCGTGCAGTACAGGTTGGTGTGGAAACCGTGCTCGATGATATAATACAGCGGCACGTTTTCTTTTGCCGCTCCGCGCAATACGCCGTAGTATTCCGTGCCGGGATAATCGTCGCTTTCACGCGTCGCGACGAACCCGCCCGAAACGTTCATCAGCCCCGCGATCGCGGCGGAAAGTTTGCCCGCCAGCACGTCGGCGTCGTTTCGGTTGTCGAACGCCCGGTACACGACGACGCGGTCGGTCTTTTCCGATTTGGAAGCGTTGGAATGCAGAGAGAGAAACAGATCGCAGCCCTTTGCTTTTCTGCCGCGCTCGTAAACGGGAAGGTCTTTTTCCTGCTCTTTGCGGGTGGTCAGAACTTCAAAACCGAACGCTTCCAGCTCGCGCTTGAGGTCGAGGTGCAACGCCCACATCGCTTCGCTTTCCCAGTAACTCGGAAGAACGGGGGAACGGTTGTATTTGGCGTAATGCCCGGCGTCGAGCATGATCTTTTTTGCCATGAAAATCACTCCTTTTCGTCTGGATCGTAAAAACAAGGGCGGCTCTTTCCGGAACCACCCTATGATACCACATCCGAATGTGTTTTTCATCCCGCTTTTTTCGCAGAAAAATCGCACTTTTGTCGCAAAAAAATCGCATTTTTGTCGGTCTTCAGAGCGTTCCGAACAGTTCGCCCTCTTTGCGTACGACCGCTCTGCCGTTGGAAACCTCGGTCAGCGCTTCGCAAAGGGAAGAAAACGCTTCCTCTTTGCAGGCGTAACGCAAAAGCACGTCGGCGCCGAATTCCGTCCCGAGCGGGAGCAGTTCCGCCGATTGCAGCAGCGCTTCGACTTTTCCGTGGTCGGAATAGCCGCACCGCACCGAAAACGCGCAGAGCGGAAGCATTTCCGCGATGCCCGCCTCGTCGAGCGCGAGTTTGGCGCTCTGGGTGTAGGCGCGGACGAGTCCGCCCGTCCCAAGCAGAATGCCGCCGAAATACCTTGTAACGACGATCGCCGCGTCGGATATGCCCTCTTTCCGCAGCAGGTCGAGAACGGGAAGCCCCGCCGTTCCGTGCGGCTCGCCGTCGTCGGAAAACCGGACGGTATTGTTCTCGCGTAAAACGTAGGCGTAAACGTTGTGGCGCGCGTCGGCGTACCGCTTGCGGATGCCGTTTACGAACGCGACTGCTTCTTCCTCGGTCCGCACCGGCGCAACGTTGGCGATGAATTCGCTTCTCTTTTCGGTCAGCGACGCCGTGGCGGCGTTTTTGACCGTTTTCCAGCCGATCACTTGGAAAATTCCCCGTAGATCGCGCGCATCGCGCGTTCAAAGTCCTGCTCGTGAACGCCGACGATGATGTTCAACTCGGAAGATCCCTGGTCGATCATGCGGACGTTGATCTCCTCTTTGCCGAGCGCCGAGAAGATCCTTGCCGCCGTACCGGGAGAGCCCGCCATACCGCGCCCCACGACCGCGATCAAAGCCAGACCGGTCTCGAGCGTGAGCAGGTCGGGATCCAGTGCGCGGGCGATCCGATCCTGCAATTCTCCCTCGCGTCCGGCGATGTCGGAAGCCATCAGCACGACGCTCATCGTGTCGATGCCCGAGGGAAGATGCTCGAACGAAAGTCCCATATCCGCGATTTCGGAAAGCACTCTCGCGCCGAAGCCGATCGCGTTGTTCATCATATCCTTTTCAATGTGGAGCAGAGAAAGCCCCTTCTTGCCCGCGATGCCCGTGATCGCGCCGCATTCCTGTGGAAGATCGTGCGCGGACGCGACGATGAACGTCCCTTTGTCGTCGGGACGGTTGGTATTTTTGATGTTGATCGGGATCCCGGCGACTTTGACGGGGAAGATCGCTTCCTCGTGCAGCACCGACGCGCCCATATACGAAAGTTCGCGCAGTTCGCGGTAAGTGATGAGGTCGATGCGGCGCGGGTTTTCCACGACGCGCGGATCTGCCATCAGGAAACCCGAAACGTCCGTCCAGTTCTCGTAGAGGTCTGCTTTTGCCGCTCTCGCGACGATCGCGCCCGTAATATCCGAGCCGCCGCGCGAAAACGTCTTGACCGATCCGTCGGGCATACTGCCGTAAAAGCCCGGAATGACCGCCGCCGGCTGTCTTTGCAGACGTCTTGCCATGACACGATTGGTCAGATCGGCTTCCAACTTTCCTTCTTCGTCAAAGAACACGACTTCCGAAGCGTCGATAAACGTAACGTGCAGAAAGGCCGCGATGATCAGCCCGCTGAAATATTCACCGCGGGACACGACGTAATCTTTGGACGCGCCGTTTGCGGCCTGCTCTTTCAGAACGTCGAACTCCTCTTTCAGATCGAGGTCGAGTTCCAGACCTTTGATGATCTCCTCGTAGCGTTCCCGGATCTCCGCAAACTGCTTGTCGAACGGCTTTCCCGCCGACGCGAGTTCGTAAAGCTCCACGAGCAGATCGGTAACCTTGCGGTCGGAATCGAACCGTTTGCCCGGTGCGGACACCACGACGTACCGGCGCGATCCGTCTGCCTTGACGATCGACGCGGCTTTGCGGATCTGTTCCGCGGACGCGAGGGAAGACCCTCCGAATTTGACGACCTTATTCAGATATTGACTCATAACGATGTTCCTTGTCTGCAAAATGCTTGGTATTATTTTTTAATTATACCACAATCATTCGGGAATTGCAATAGCAGAAGCTTTGAAAAATCGGAAAAAAGCCGAAAAATGTTGGCGCAAATGGCTTGCAAATACCCGAAATGTTTGCTATAATATTCTATATGATATGGGAAAGGGGATTGTGAATACGGAACGCGAATGGACTCTCCACACGGGGAAACAGACCTATTATACCTCGCCGCTGCTGGACGACGCGGGTGTCAGGCACCTGTTTGCGACGCGGCTCGGCGGTGTCAGCGAGGGCTATTTTGCAAGCTGGAATTTTGCTGCCGGCACCGGAACGCAGCGCGACGACGAACGGCGCGTGATCGAGAATTACGGGATCGCGGCGGAGATCCTCGGTTGCAAAGCGACCGACGTCTGCCGTACCTATCAGTCGCACACGGACAACGTGATCACGGTCGGCGAAAACGAGCGCGGTGTCGGGATCGACAAACCCAAATTCCCGTTCGGTGCGGACGGGCTGGTAACCGGAACGAAAAACCTCGTTTTGTCCGTTCGCGCCGCGGACTGCGTACCGATCCTGCTGTACGATCCGGCCCGGAACCTTTGCGGCGCGGTGCATTCCGGCTGGAGAGGGACTGCTTCGAAAATCTTGCGAAACGCCGTCGCGGAATTCAAAAAACAGGGCAGCGATCCGAAAGATCTTCTCGCGGCGATCGGCCCCTGCATCGGCGGGGACTGCTACG
>JAGHTH010000037.1 GCA_018065365.1 Candidatus Coliplasma caballi | reverse complement strand
GTGCGTGGACAGCGGCCAGAAAACGCAGTCAAAGACCGTGTCGCCCGCGATCCCCCACTCCTTTTCCGAGTTCTGTACGAGCTGCCTTGCGGAAACGGCTTTTTTCTCGCCGCTTTTCAGCATGACGGCGTTGTTCAAAGCTTTCCGCAAACTGCTCGAGGAATATACGTGGGAGTTTCCGTTGGAATCAAACGGCACGTCTTTCGCGGTCAGCCCCGCCGAAAGAAAGGTCATCGTGTCCGTGTACCCCTTTATGCCCTCATCGGTGTCGCCGATGATGCGGAACGCGGCGGGTTTCCCGTCTGTCTTCGTCCCGAAATAGACCGTCGCGGCGCTCGGCGCGTTCAGAAACGCTTTCAACAGCGACAGATTGCCGACCGGCGCCGTCGTCGTTACGCCGGGCGCGGAGGAACTGTCCGCCGATGCCGGCAGAAACGCAAACGGCATCAGCCCGAAAGCCATGCACGCGGCAAGAAGCGCGCTCAAAATTCTTTTCTTCATAGGCATCTCCTTCGTCATTCTTCCGTTTATACGAACGAAACGGAAAAAGGGCTTCCGTTTCCGCAAATCATCCCGTTTTTTGTTCATTTCTCCCAAGGATACCTCATTCTATCATACCGCCACGCTTTTTGCAAGAGATTCCGATTTTTTTATTATGAAAAAAACAACAGAAAACCCGCGTAAAAACGCCGAAAACAACAAAAAGCGAGGGACTTGCTCCCCCGCCTTCCTGTTTTGCGCTTTTATTCTTCCGCGGATTCCCGTTTGAGCTTGTACGCATTGAATCGGGACTCGTAAGCGGCGATCATCAGCACGAGCGCGGCAAGACCGGTGTGCCAGCTGAGCGCTTCCAGACTGCTCGCGAACTCGCCGTCGAACAGGAAGCACTGAAAACACATGGAAACGATGCTGAGAACGGCGATGACGATGACGAGAAGCTGGTTGAGGAACACGTTTGCCGACCGGCTGTGGTGGTCGCCGTTGATGATGAAATGATTCACGAACAGCGCGGCGAACAGCACCATGGTCGCGACGCTCATATAAATGTACCCTCGCCCCCAGAAATTGTCGTAAACGTCAAACACTTCGCCGTTGAAGATGATGTTGGCTACGACATAGTTGACTTCGTCGTAGAGATACCACATCAGAACGGCACCGAGCAATCCTTTCTGCACGTTCTTGTTGTGCTTGCGGTAGGCGACGAACAGCGCCACGACGCAAAAGAAGAAAATGAGATCGACGATAAACAGAGAATACAGCCCGCACAACACCTTTGCGACCAGATTGACCGCGTAGAACAACAGCGTCGCCGCGACCGATCCGGCAAGGAACTTTTCTTCGGCGAAGATCGCCGAAAACCTGTCAATGATCTTTTTCATAACACACCTCGGATTCAGATTCGGGATACCGACATTATAGCAGACGGATCGCCGGAATGCAAGTGCTTTCCGCAAAAACACGGGAGAATTTCAAACGCATTTTCGGAATTTCAAACGCATTTTCGGAAACCTGTTGCAAAACGGGTAAAACTATGTTATAATAACGAACGAAAACGAAATTTATCCCAACCGAAAGAGGAGACAAAAAATGGAAAAAGTCAGAATTCAGGACGATCTGTACGAATACGTCAACGCCGAATGGCTCGAAAACGCGGTCATCCCGGCGGACAAACCCACCGCGGGCGGTTTTGCCGATCTTGCCACCAAGGTCGAGGAACTGCTGATGGGAGACTTCTGCAAAATGGCGGAAACCGGCAAGTACCCGAACGGGATCATGAAGAACGCGATCGCGCTCTATCAGCTTGCCAAGGACGACAAAAAGCGCAGCAGAGAAGGGCTCCGCCCGGCACTCGCCGATCTGGCAAAGATCCGCAAACTGAACGGCATCCCCGCGTTCAACCGTCATCTGAAAGACTTCGTCATCGAGGGCTTCCCGCTTCCGTTCCAAGTGAACGTTGAAGCCGATATGAAAGACACTGAGCACCATTGCGTCATGCTCCAGGGCCCGAGCGTCATTCTGCCCGACACGACCTACTACAAGCCCGAAATGGCGGAACAGAAGAAAGCCATCCTCGGCATCTACGTCGGCATGGTCAAAACGCTGCTCTCCCATACCCGTCTTTCCGCGGAGGAAGCCGATCGGTATATCGCCGACGCCCTCGCGTTTGATGAAAAACTCGCGTCTCTCGTCAAGAGCAGCGAGGAGTGGTCGGAATACCCCAAAATGTATAACCCGATGAAGACCCGCACGGTCAGCGCGCTGCTCAAACCCGTCAAATTCCGCAAACTGCTCGCCGACCTGTTCGGCTTCGTTCCCGAAACGATCATCATTACCGAGCCCCGCTATTTCAAGGGCTTCTCCACCGTTTTCAACGAATCGACCTTCGAACAGTACGTACATTGGGCGTATATCCGTCAACTCGTTGACGCGTCCGGTCTGCTCTCCGAAAAACTGCGCGAGGAGGGCTCGACCTATCGCCGCGCACTGACCGGCGTGGCGCAGATCCCCTCGGTCGAAAAATTCGCGTATCAGCTCGCCGCGAGCTGCTACTCCGAGCCGGTCGGTCTGTATTACGGCGAGAAATACTTCGGCGAGGCGGCAAAGAAAGACATTACCGACATCGTCAAAGAGATCATCGCCACCTACCAGACGCGCGTCAGAAACAACACCTTCTTGACCGAAGCGACCAAGGAAAAAGCGATCCTCAAACTCTCGAAGATCGAGATCAAAATGGGCTATCCCGACAAATGCGGCGCCCTCTACGAGAAACTGACCTTCGACGGCGCGGACTCGCTGTACGCCGCCGTTTCCGCACTCTCCAAAATCAGAAAACTCGACGAACTTTCCAAATTGACCAAAAACGTCGATCGCTCCGAATGGGTCATGCCCGGCCACATGGTCAACGCCTGCTACAACCCCTTCACGAACGACATCACGTTCCCGGCAGCGATCCTGCAGCCGCCGTTCTACTCGATCGCGCAGACGAGAAGCCAGAACCTCGGCGGTATCGGTGCCGTGATCGGACACGAGATCTCGCACGCGTTCGATAACAACGGCGCGCTCTGCGACGAAAACGGCAACCTGAAAAATTGGTGGACCCGCGAGGACAGCAAAAAGTTCGCGGCAAAAACCAAGGCGATGATCCGCGAGTTCGAGGGAATCGAACTGCCGTGGGGCAAGGTCAACGCCGCTTTCATCGTCAGCGAGAACATCGCCGACAACGGCGGTATGGCGGTAACGCTCGAAATGATGTCGAAACTCGCGGAACGTTCCTACGAGGAGTATTTCACGAACTGGGCGAAGGTCTGGTGCATGAAAGCGCGCCCCGAATACCTCTCCCTGCTGCTCGCGGTCGATGTCCACGCACCCGCCGTGCTTCGCGCGAATATGCAGCCGCGGAACTTTGAGGAATGGTACACCACCTTCGGCGTCA
>JAGHTH010000005.1 GCA_018065365.1 Candidatus Coliplasma caballi | reverse complement strand
AGGATTTTCACCTATATTTGGATAAATAAGGCAAAAAACACTTTTTGCCCTCTTTTATTCTTCCCGTGCCTTTTCGGTCTGCGCTAAATGCGACAGCCCCTTTTGGTTTTTACCCGATCAGGGAACGGTCACCAGTTGATCTCGATATACAGAGAGTCGCTCTTCAGATACGCGACCGGATCTCCGAGCGTGGCTTTCTTGATCTTGTGTGCGGAAAGACCCGCGCCTTGGCACGCGATTTCTTTTGCCTTTGCCATCAGCGCTTCTCTCTTCTCCCGCTGCAATTCGTAAAATGCTACGTCACGCAGTTTTTCATCCGTGAATCGCATTGCCACTGCGCTCTCGTCGTTCTTCAACGCGTAGACGATCGCATTCACGACCTTTTCCTCGTCGTACGAGGTCAGGTACAAATGCTCATGGCGGAAGTAGTTGTAGACCTGAGACGTTTCCCGGATCACGGCGTTCAACGCGTCGCTTCCCTGGAAGATCGCTTCCGGACGGTGATGCCCGTTCTCGTCGTTTTCCATACGCAAAAGATCCGCGATCTGTACGCCGCAATGGTCGTATTTCGTAAAGGTCTTTTGCCCGCTCTGATCGCCGTCCGCGGTCGTTTTCGTACCGTCGTCCCACGTTGCGTCAAGACAGAACGTCTCGTTGCCGAGCCGGACGATGTTCCACGCGTGGCCTTCGCTCGTGATCTGCGCGCATACGATACCGACCGATTGCAACAGATATTGCATCGCGACGGCATAGCCTACGCACACCACTTTCTTGCCGACGAGCGCGCTGTGCAGCGACCGCAATTCGTCCTCTCCGGCGCGGTCATGCGCATCGTATCCGCCTCTCAGCTTCTTGGTGTCGTAATCGAACGAGGAGATCACGCGGCGGTATACCGTCAGAAGCGCTTGGTACGGCGTATGCTTTTTGGCGGATATTCCCGCGATGAACGGCTGTGCCGCCCTGACGATCTGCTTGCGGTATTCGCGCACTCTCTTCCATTCTACGTTTCCGCTTTCGTCCAGGCAGCGAAGCAGGATGCGCATCCTCGAAGGCGACGTCGATTGCGCGTATCTGCCCCAATCCACCCAGAAATATTCGGGGTAATCGTTGATCACGAAGTAATAGCACCGGGCGACGTCCTCATCGGTCAAGCCGGCAGGGATATCGAACCACGATTGGTCGAAGTTCGCGAAATGCAATCCGATGAGATTATACAACTGCGAGTATTTGTTGGGCGTCTTCCCCGTCTTTTCATCCAGCTCGTCCGAGAATACTTCCTCGCCCGTCTTGAAATGCACGCGGATATAGCGCGGCTTTTTGCCGTCACCCGTTCCGGTACCTTCGCCCGTTTCCGTTCCGGTACCGTCGTCGGTATCCGTCAGGGAGATCTCCTCTTCTTTCGTCGCCACCGCGACGTCTTCCTCGCCCTCGGGCGGCGCGTTTTTCAAAGCCGCGTTCTTTGCCGCGTTCTTTGTCTGCACCGCCGGGTAGAGTACCGGAGCCTTATCGTCCAGCGTGAACAGGAACTCTTTCCAGAAGCGCGGCGTCGCGTCGGGATCGAACAGCGCGCCGTCCGAAACCGCCACCATCGCAACGTCCTCGGCGGCCTCTGCCGCTTTCATCCGCATATACGCGAACGACGACGTCAAGGACGTGTCGGCGTCCAGTCCGTCCGTGATCTGTTCGATCGACGTCCGTACCACCTGCGGCAGGTTTTCGCGCAACCACGCCGCGACCGGCTTCTTGCCGTTCTCTTCGAGATACCGGAGCTCTTCGTAATACGCCTGTCCTACCGAGTCTCCGAGGATCAGATCGTTATCCTTCTGCCAGAAACGGATGAACCCGTGCAATACGGCGCCGATCACGCTGTGAAGCGGCAGATCGCGTTCCACGCGGATCGTGCGCGTCTTTTCGTCCGTGGCGAAGAGGTCTTCGCTGAACGCGTCCGCCTCCTCCAGATCCTGCGACGGCATGAATTCCACCTTGCAGTCGCCGGGGAAGGTCTCCCGGGGATCCGCTTTTTTCAGATACCCCAGCACGAAGTCCGCGGCGGACGCGAGCGCGTCGTCGTCACAGACCGTGGTCGTCATACAGTCGAAGCAGAGCAACCGCTTGCTGTCAAAGAGCGAATACCGCCCCTCTTCCAGTTCCGCGTGGCAGAACGCACAACGGTGCGCTTCTTTGATTTTTTCGGCTTCTTCCCGTTCGGGATCGCGCAGGCGAAGCGCACAGTTTTCTAACAGATCGAACAGTTTTTCCGGCACCGAACCGCCGGACACGGCGGCCTGGCCTTCGGCTTCCGGCAGATCTTCCGCGAACACCAACGGCAACGCATCCGCGCCGAACCGCAGGAAATGTTCTTTCCCGCCTTCCTTTTCCACCCGGATCAACCATTCGAGATACTCCCGGACGGTGGAAAGCAGTTCGCAGACGTTACGTGCTTCGACGTTATACAGTTTTTTCAACACACCGACGTCGTGTTCGCAATCGTTGATCACCAAAAGCGTCATCACGTTGTCGGCAACGTCCTCTGCCGTATCGGACGCGTCGCTGACAAGATAGGGATAGAAGGAAGCGACCAGTTTCTCGAAGCCTTCGTCTTCCGTTCTTTTCTTTTTCTCGCAGAGCGCGTGGACGTACGCCGCCGGATCGGAATGTTTCAGCACGGGGCAGACCGCCGCGCACCGATACGCGTCCGGGAACATCGA
>JAGHTH010000164.1 GCA_018065365.1 Candidatus Coliplasma caballi | reverse complement strand
AGCCAGGTACTTCAACTTCAGTTCGTTCGGTGTACCGATCAGACCGTCGGTATATGCAGGGGAGACGACCGGGTCTGCAAGTTCCCAAATCTTACCCTGCGGATCTTTGAACGCACCGTCGCCGTAAACCATGACTTCTACATGCTTTCCGGTTGCTTTGAGGATGCGCGCCTGAATGTCCAGAACGAGCGGACGGCATTCGCGGGGGAAGAGCTTGACTTTGTCTTCGGTCGATTTATTGGAACCGAGCAGGCCGTATTTCTCGTTGTACCCGCTGCCGTTGACGGAAGAAGTTATGATATCATCCAGTCCGCAGACAACCTTTGCACCGCCTTCCTTGAGAAGTCGTTTGGTACGCTTGCGGGTGTGAATATCACAGTTAATCACATGGTCGGCATAGGGGAGAATGTCGGTTGCGTGGTTTGCGAAAATGATGTCAACGTCCGCACCGCATTCACGAACGAGATCACAGTAATACTGCACGTAATCCACGCCGGTAAACTCGTGTTTGTTGACGCCGAACAGTTCGCGGTATTTTGCGAGTGTCAGAACGTCGGAGTAAGGGTTCACGCCTGCCTCGTCGAGTTTGTCAATGCTTACAAGCTGGTTTCCGACTTCGTCAGACGGATAGGAGAGCATGAGGACAACCTTCTTTGCGCCCTTGGCAATTCCGCGCAGGCAGATCGCGAAACGGTTGCGCGAGAGGATGGGGAAGATCACACCGACGGTTTCACCACCGAGTTTTGCTTTCACATCCGCTGCGATATCATCCACGGAAGCATAGTTGCCCTGGCTTCTTGCGACGACAGATTCCGTAACGGCAATTACGTCGCGATCACGCAGAGAAAATCCGTCGCTTTCCGCAGCTTTCAGCACGCTGTCTGCAACAATCTCGGCCATATTGTCGCCCTGACGAATGATCGGGCAACGAATGCCGCGAGACACGGTACCAACCAATCTTTCCTTGTTTTCCATAGTGTATTTTCAAATCCTTTCCATAAAAGAAATGAGTGCTTTCCGATTGCCCAAATAAAGGCATTATCATTATATCACGTTTTTCGAAAATTGCAACTGTTTTTTTGAAAATAATGGCTATCCAAACCATTTTTTTGACGGAAATTTTTGCCGATCTTGCAAACTTTGCCGCAGAGAATAGTTAACTGTTCTGGCTTGTCTGCTCCTTGGTTTTGCGCATTCTTGTAAGCAAGACTTCGCCTTCCGTTTTGAGATATCTGTCCGCGTCGTCATAAGCGGGAAAATACCGATACAGAAGATCGTAGAAACGCTTGGAGTGATTCATTTCGATTCTGTGGCAAAGCTCGTGAACAACGACGCTGTCAAGTGCTTCCGGCGTACACAAAACCAGCAGCTTATTGAAGTTCAGATTCCCTTTGGATGTACAGGAACCCCAGCGCTGCGTTTGCGAACGGATCGTGATCTTTTCGTAAGAAACGCCCATCAGACCGGCAAAGTACGCGACGCGTTCCGGGATACGTTTCTTTGCGTCCCTTTCCATCCGTTTCAGTTCTTCGGCAGAAAACGGAGGAAGACTCTCGTACAGCGCTTTTTGTTCCTCTGCCCGGCGGAATGCGCGTTCAATACGATCCGTATTCTGACGGATGCATTCATTGATCGCCTTGCCCGACAGAAAAAGCGGTGCGCGGATCTCCAGAATTCCTTCATCCGTAACGCGAAAACCGATCGTTTTGCGCTTCGAACGAATGACGATCGTTTGTTTGGTGCGGTCTGCAAACGGTTCCTGCTTCAACGATTTCACAGGAAAATTATATTCTGCTCAAAATGATATCCGCCATTTCGCCGACGTTTTTCATCGAGCTGACTTCTTTCATTTTGAAACGGATCCCGAATTCTCTTTCCACTGCGCCGATCAGGGTAATGTGTTCCATGCTGTCCCAATCCTCAATATCGTTTGCGGTGGTGGCTCGGTTACACGGATGCTCTTGTCGTCAAAGACTTTTTGAAAAATCTTGTTTAACTTTGCAAAAACTTCTGCTTCGTTCATGTTATTCTCCTTTATTCACGTCAATGACGTGGTTTTGTTTTTGATATCCTGCCGTGGAAAGCTTCCAGACGGTGTTTCCTGTCTCGTCCTCGGAAATCTTTTCGAATCCGAATTTTGCGTACAGATCCTTGACCATTCCGTTCTTGGCGGTGGGGTAGTAATATCCGAACACGGTTTCGATGCCTTGCTCTTTTGCACGGTCCACAAGCGTGTCAAGCATTGCAAACTCCATGTCTTTTTTGAGCACACGACAGCTCATCAGCCAAAGCTGCATGTGCAGTTCTGTGGCTTTCTTTTCGCCGATGACAACCGAAACCACGCCGTTGTCGCCGAAACGATCCCACATTTTGCCATACAGGCAAATATGGTTTCCGTCATTTGCGGCTTCGCGGATCTCTTCTTCGGTATATCGTTTGGTGGTCAGGTTGAACTGGTTGGATTTGTTGGTCAACTGCGTGATCCGGGCAAGATAGACTTCCGGGAACGCTTTGATGTCTGCGCCCATTTCGAGACTGTGCAGATACTCGGTATAGTCGGTAAAGCTGTCTTCCAGAATGGCACGCTCGGCATTTGCTTTGTACATCTCGTTGCGTTTGATATCGTCTTCGGAAATGACGGTCGCTTCAAAATACCCGTTCCGGTCGATCGTTTTGATATAGGTGTCGGGAGAATCCATGGTCGGCACGGAAATGCCGTCGATGCTCGAGGAAACCAACGCGCGCTCGGTCGGGTTATCGTCCACAAATACGAACGAATCGACGCCGAGATTCATCTGCTTTGCAGTCTGCATCAGATTGCGGTCTTTGTTTTCCCAATCGGCTTTGATAACGATGAAGTCGTCCGGTCGAAGCACGCCGTCGGGGTGATTGAGGCCGTCAATGGCGTTCTGGTAATCGTTTTTGGAAGCGACGGTCAACATGACGCCGATTTTTTTCTGCTCTTTCAGGTACTCCTGGAACGCGCGGTAACACTCGGAGGTTGCCGTCTCATGACCGATCTCGATTCCTTCCACGCCGTCGTCCCCGACGACGCCGCCCCAAAGCGTGTTGTCGAGGTCGAGCGCAAGCACTTTCTTATTTTTTCCGTAGATCGATTTGATGATACGGGCGGTATTGAATGCCCAAAAGGGAATTGCGTCAAGTGCGCAAGCGTATTTATAGAGATACCATACCGTATCGTCTGCCCAACGGTCCAAACCGTAGCAGGAGGAAACGTATAGAATGTCGTTTATAAAGAAGCTGTCGTGCGTTCTCGCGTAGTCCGCGAGCATGGCGTTGATCTCGTTGACAAAACAAACGGTACCGTGCTCATCCCAGCAATCGCGGTTTCCGAGCAAACGGAAAGTCGGGAACTCGAAATTGTTCTGAATGATCGGGCAATGGTAGTCTTCGCGGAGTTTTTTCCACATGGATTCGAAATGAAGGTATGCCGCGTCCTTTTTGCTTTTGCAGACTTCGGAAGATTCCCCCATGACGGGGAGCCAATTCGCAAGGTTACGGAACGACGTGTGGATATAGATGAGATCGGGCGCAAATTCTTTGAGTTCGGGGT
>JAGHTH010000174.1 GCA_018065365.1 Candidatus Coliplasma caballi | reverse complement strand
CAGAAATAACCCTTTCGCAAACTCGGGACGCCGCGATCATACCTCGGCAGGAATAAAACTCCCTGCAAACCTTCGGAGTTTGCGCCTCGCGCAAACTCGGGACGCCGCGCTCATACCTCGGCAGGAATAAAACTCCCTGCAAACCTTCGGAGTTTGCGCCACGCGCAAACTCGGGACGCCGCGATCATGCCTCGATAAGAAACAAACCGAGAAGCGGCGTCTTCAGACCGTAAAGTCGTTCGCGGTCGGGTTGACGAACGTCGTCCCGAACGGATCCTCGTTTTGTTCCTTTTTCCCGAACACCAGCATCCACAGCCAACCGAGCGAAAACAGCATACACGCGATCGAAAGAAGTTCCCCGACGAACGGGATCAGCGCCGCGACAAAACGAATACCCGCGCCGAACAGCGCCGCGAACAGATAGACGTTCTTCCCGGGCGTCAGAGTCTTCGCCAACAGCACGGCAACGATCGCCTCGGAATTGACGAGCGCGATCACGTACAGCGCAAGCAATAAAAACGCGGCAGGCACGGTAAGGACCGGCGCGAGCAGCAGCGCGGACACCATCGGCATCGCAAACAGCAACAGCAGCCCGAACAGCAAAAGCTTCGTGGGCTTTTTCCGGAACACCGGCGCGACCTTGTTTTCTTTCCGCAGCAAGAACGCGAGAAGCAGCGCCAGCGCCGCCGTCATCAGCGCGTTCAGCAAGGCGGCGAGCAGCGTTTCTCCGAAGCCGGCTCTTTCCAGATCAAATTCGATCCCCATGCCGTTCAGTTCGGCATCGGTGGCGTTTCTGCCGCCGGAATACGACCACGCGCCGTTGTTCCGGAACGCCGCGTCGGCAGCGATCAGCACCACGGGGTTTGCCGCTTCGATCTCGCCGTCCCGGACGGAAAGCCCCTCCGCAAGCACCACGTTGGTCGCGCTGATCCGCAGTTCCCCGCTCACGCTTCCGAGCACGTAAACCGTGTTCGCCGAAACGAACAGATTGCCGACCTTGCCGTACACCACCACGGTGTCCCCGGCAAGCATACACAAAGCGGTATCTTCCTGCGCAAAATCTTTATCCGTTACCACGAACAGACCTGCAGCGGTTACGTTTTTCGCAACCGTTCCGTTCAGCGTCATATCTCCCGCCGCGCCGCGAATATTCCCGCCGACCGCGCCGGAAATCGTTACCGCGCTGCCCGCAAACAGAACGTCGCCCGCAACGCTGCCGGTTACCTCGGATTCGCCGGTCGATAGGAACATCAGGTCGTTTTCCAGATTTTCCGAAAACACCTTGCTGCCGAAAACGCCCGCGAGCGCCTGCCCGACCGTTTCCTGTTCGTCTTCTTCGGCGGAAGCCGTCAGAATGCAGCCCGCCGCAAGCAGCAGAAGCACCAGAAGCAGCGCGCAGATTCTTCTTTTCTTCATCGCTATGTACCCCTTTCTTCCTGTAAACGCTTGTAATACGACACCGCGAGCGCGTCGCACCGCTCATTGTAAGGATGCCCGGCGTGTCCCTTGATCCACGAGAGCGAAACGTCGTGCCGGGAAAGCTGCACGAGCAGGCGTTTCCACAGATCGACGTTCAAAGCCGGCTTTCCGTCGGCTTTTTTCCAGTTCTTCGCCTGCCACGAGGCAAGCCAACCCTTTTCGATCGCGTCAACGAGATACCGCGAGTCGCTCACGAGCGTTACTTTGCAGGGTTCCTTGATCGCTTCCAATCCCGCGATCGCCCCCATCAGTTCCATGCGGTTGTTGGTGGTACTTTCCTCCCCGCCGCAAAGTTCTTTTTCTCTTTTCCCGTAAACCAGCACGGCGCCGTACCCGCCCGGGCCGGGATTGCCCGAACACGCGCCGTCCGTGTAAAGTGTGATCTCTTTCATGTTCGATTTCCGCTTCAACCGCCGATCTTCTGCATCCGCACGTCTTTCCCCTTAAAAAGCAGTACCTTGAACTCGCCGAACAGCCGCGAAAGCACCCGCTCACCGTATGTTTTCTCCAACTGCGCTTTGTTGAGGTTGGTGTTGATCAGAATGGGCTTTCTGTTGATCAGCCGCGTGTTCAGAAGGTTAAAGAAGGTCGCCGCGGTGTACTGCGTCGAGCATTCCGTGCCGAGATCGTCCACGATCAGCAGCGCGCAGTTTTCATAAAGTTCGGTGCGCTCCACGCTTGCGGGATCTTTCCCGAACCGCGCCGACTCGTAGGTGTCGTACAGCTTTTGCGCCGACTCATAGACCACGCGGTACCCTTTTTCCGCAACGCCGCAGGCGATCGCCGCGGACAAGTGCGTTTTGCCCAGACCCGTCTTGCCGATGAACAGCACGGGCGCGCTTTCTTCCGTAAAATTCGCCACGTATCTGCGGCAGAACTCCAGAATGCGCTCCATCTGTTCCCGGTCTTCGCCCTCGTAGAACGCGATCCGGAAATTGTCGAACGTTTTGTCGGTCAGCCCTTTTCCGAGTCCTGCGGAACGGTACGCGTCCGTCGCGATCAGCTTTTTCACGCAGCCGCAGAGCGAAAGTCCGACGTAACCGCTGTCTTTGCAGGCGGCACAAGCGTATTTCGGTGCGTCCTCATCGGGACGAAGCCCGAAACGTTCCAGAAGCGCCGCGCGCTTTTTCTGCAATTCCAGGTTGTCTTTTCCCAGTTTCTCGAGCGTTTCGGTCTCCCCGCGCATTGCCGCCGCGACGAGCGACGGGCCGAACGAAGAAAGTTCCTCGTCGATTTTTCGGATCTCGGGGTACTGCGCGCAGAGCGCTTCCGTCCTCGCGTCCGCCGCGAATTCCGCGTCCGCACGAAGCCGGTTTTTGATCTGCAATGCCTCCTGAATGGTCATTTATACTTCCTCCAACCCTTTTTTGAGCGCCGCTTCAAAGAACGCGTCGCTGTCGCCGTATCCCGCGACCGAGCCGTCTTTTTCCGGCTTGACGTCTTTTTTGGAAACGTCTTCCGGTGTCAGACACCCTTCCTCGTACCAACGCTTGAGCATCGCGTTCATGTAGGAGAACTGCGCCTTACCCAGCGCATCGACCGTCTTTTCGTAGGCAAGATGCACCAGATCGTAGGAGAGTTCCCACTCGCCGAACCACCGCTCCAAGAACGTGCTTTCTTTCGTGGTCAGTTCGCGGTCGCCGAATCCGCACAGGCGGCGGACTTTCTCGACGTCCGATCCGACCTTTTCCAGATGCGCCAGATATTTTTCGAACTTTTCGTAGGTGTCGATCCCATCTTTTTCATACATCGAAACGGCGGTGCGGAAAATATAGTTCATCGAGCATTTGCCCTTGGAAACGCAATACTCCACGACGCCGCTGATCATTTCGGGCGGCAGATTCACGTAGTCGTACAGATAGACCAGCGAATTGAGTTCCGGCTTGGTCAACTGCTTGCCGAGTTTTTCCGAAGCGATCTCGGTGCAGAGCCGGAACCGCTCCTCTTTCAGCTTCTCCGCGATCGTGTAACTGTCGTAATTGCGGTAGGGCGATTCGGACGGCACCTTCTT
>JAGHTH010000030.1 GCA_018065365.1 Candidatus Coliplasma caballi | reverse complement strand
AAGCAGGGCTACTACGTGGACTATCTGCAAAACCTTTCCGACGTGAATTACGACGATCTGACGAAATTCGCGGTCGAACGTCCGCTTTCCTCGATCGGCGCGGCATCCATGGCGTCCGGGAACTACCCGGTCGTGTTTGAGAACAAAATGTTCTCGTCGCTGCTGTCCTGCTTCCTGTCCATGTTCTCGGCAGACGCCGTGATCAAAAAGTTGTCCCTGCTGGGCGACAAGCTCGGGCAGAAAGTCTTCGGCGACAACATCACGCTGACCGACGAGCCGATGCGTACGGAATCCAACCACAAGGTTTCGTTTGACGACGAAGGCGTGGCGGCATTCTCCAAAGTGATCGTGGAAAACGGCGTGCTGAAAACCTTCTTGCACAACCTCCGCTTCGCGAAAATGCTGAACGCCGAGCCGACGGGCAACGGGTTCAAAGAGGGCTCCGGCGACATCGGCGTCCGTCCGACCAACCTCTGTCTGACCGGCGGAAGCCACGATTTCGACACGATGATCTCCGGCATCCAAGACGGCGTGTTCATCACGCAGATGATGGGGCAGCACGCGGGCGTCAACGCCGTATCCGGCGCGTTCAACCTGCAATCTTCCGGCTATCGCATCCGCGACGGAAAGATCGCCGAGCCGGTAACGCTGATCGTCGTTTCGGGCAACATCGTGGACGTGCTGAAAAACGTGTCCGACGTTTCGACCGACTTCAAAGTCAGC
The DNA here is from genome assembly GCA_018065365.1 of Candidatus Coliplasma caballi. Taxonomy (GTDB): domain Bacteria; phylum Bacillota; class Clostridia; order Oscillospirales; family CAG-382; genus Coliplasma; species Coliplasma caballi. The sequence continues at coordinate 10,142 of JAGHTH010000030.1, read as the reverse complement.
GGACGCATCGGCTGCGGCAGCGTGCTCGTGAGCGGGCTCAACATTTCGGGAAAGAACTGATCCTTTTGCAGCCCTTTCCCATACCCAAAGGAAAGGAAGTCTGTCAGAATGAAATTACAGGAATCCGGCGAGATGTATCTGGAAACCATCCTCATCCTCTCGCGCAAGCTTCCGCAGGTGCGGGCGATCGACGTCAGCGAGTATATGGAGTATTCCAAGCCGAGCGTCAGCCGCGCCGTCGGATTGCTCAAACAGGGCGAATTCATCACAGTCGATAAAGACGGCTCCATCACGCTGACCGACGCGGGCAGCGAGGTCGCCGAAAAGATCTACGAACGGCACACCGTCCTGACGCGCACCCTCATTTCGCTCGGCGTGGACGAAAAGACCGCCGCCGCGGACGCCTGCCGGATCGAACACGACATCTCCGACGCGTCGTTCGAAGCGATCCGAAAGCACTTCGAGGAAGCGTAAAACGATAAGCAATAAGTATGCGGGGGAATCTTTTTCTTTGAAAGAAAAAGGTTCCCCCGCACCCCTTTATAAAAGAACCGAAAAAAACATTTCTTCCCGATTTCCCATAAACTGACAATGACAAAGGAAAGGAAGAAATGAAATGTTTCTGCAAATCTTCTGCGGGATCCTGCTCCCGCTGTTGGGAACGACGCTCGGCGCGGCGGCGGTATTCGTTCTCCGCAAAACCCCCGGCACGACCGTCGCGCGCGTCCTGCTCGGTTTCGCCGCGGGTGTCATGCTGGCGGCTTCGGTCTGGTCGCTGCTTCTCCCCGCGATCGACATGGCGTCGGAAAGCCAAACGCCGCCGTGGATCCCCTCCTCGCTCGGTTTTCTGCTCGGCGTCGGTTTCCTGTTCGGTCTGGACGCGCTGATCCCGCTCCTGCGCGGACACAAAGGCGAAGGCGCGTTCCGCCGCAAAACCGGAATGCTGATTTTGGCGGTTACGCTCCACAACATCCCCGAGGGCATGGCGGTCGGCGTGGTCTTTGCCGGTGCGCTTGCCGGCGACGCGGTCGGAATGGCAGGCGCGTTTGCGCTCGCGTTCGGGATCGCGGTGCAGAATATCCCCGAGGGCGCGATCATTTCGATGCCGCTCCTGCCGGAAGGAGTTCCGAAAGGCAAAGCGTTCCGCAAAGGGTTTCTGTCCGGCGCGGTCGAGCCCGTCGGCGCCGTACTGACGCTTCTGCTCGCCTCGACACTGACACCGATCCTGCCGTACGTCCTCTCGTTCGCGGCGGGCGCGATGATCTACGTAACGGTCGAGGAACTGATCCCCGAAGCGCAATCCGGCGACCGCGTCGGCAAAAGCGCCTCGGCAGGTACCCTCTCCATCGCCGCCGGCTTCGTTCTGATGATGCTGTTAGACGTCGCGTTGGGGTAAGGGAAGAATAAAATTATAACCACCGACTCAGCCGGTGGTTATGATTTATTTTTTATGCCGATACGATCAATAGGATACTCCCTGTGCAATCATGGCGCGTGCCACCTTTTCGAAACCTGCAATATTTGCGCCGGCAACAAGGTTTCCTTCCATACCGTACTTCTTCGCCGCGTCGTACGCGTTGTGGAAAATGCCGACCATGATGCCGTGCAGTTTTTCATCGACTTCCTCGAACGACCAGCTGTACCGCATGGAGTTCTGGCTCATTTCGAGCGCCGACGTCGCCACACCGCCCGCGTTTGCCGCCTTTGCAGGCCCGAACAGCACGCCGCTTTCGCGGAAGAACGCGATTGCCTCGGGAGTGGAAGGCATATTCGCGCCCTCGCAAACCACCTGCACGCCGTTCTTCACAAGCGCCTTTGCGCCGTCGAGGTCCAGTTCGTTCTGCGTCGCGCAGGGCAAAGCAATGTCGCACGGGACCGTCCAGATCCCGCGGCAACCCTCGGTGTAAACCGCGCCGCCGACGCGCTCCGCGTACAGCGAAATGCGCCCGCGCTCTTTCTGTTTGATCTGCTTGACCACGTCAAGTTTGATTCCGTCCGGATCGAAAACGTAACCGTTGGAATCGGACATCGCGACCACTTTCGCACCCAGCGCCTGCGCCTTTTCGCAAGCGTAAGTCGCCACGTTGCCGGAGCCGGACACGACCACCGTCTTGCCCGCAAAACTGTCGTTTTTCATGCACTTCAGCAGTTCCGCCGTGAAATAGCACAGACCGTACCCGGTCGCCTCGGTCCTCGCCAGCGAGCCGCCGTAGGTCAGACCTTTTCCGGTCAGGACGCCGACGAATTCGTTGCGGATGCGCTTGTACTGCCCGAACAGATAGCCGATCTCACGCGCGCCGACGCCGATATCCCCTGCCGGAACGTCGGTGTCCGCACCGATGTGCTTGGCAAGTTCGGTCATAAAGGACTGGCAGAAACGCATGATCTCGCCGTCGGACTTGCCCTTGGGGTCGAAATCGCTGCCGCCCTTGCCGCCGCCGATCGGCAGCCCGGTCAGACTGTTTTTGAAAATCTGCTCAAACCCGAGGAACTTCATGATCGAAGCGTTGACGGACGGGTGCAGGCGCAGACCGCCCTTATACGGCCCGATCGCCGAATTGAACTGCACGCGGAAACCGCGGTTGACCTGCACGTTGCCCGCGTCGTCCACCCACGAAACGCGGAACGTGATCATCCGTTCCGGCTCGACCAAGCGTTCGAGAATGCCCCATTTTTCAAATTCCGGCTCCTGCGCCACGACGGGTTCCAACGACTCCAGAACTTCGCCGACCGCCTGCAGAAACTCCTTTTCGCCGGGGTTGCGGCGTTCCGTTTCGGCATATACTTTTGCAAGATATTCACTCTTGAATTCCATTTTCATGATCCCTTTCAAACTGATTGTTTCATAACAATGCTATTATATTCGTTTCCCTGCCGTTTGTCAATAGCCGCTTTTTGATTTTTTGCAATTTTTCTCTTTTTATCCGTCAGAATACGGTTTTTCTTGACAGCGTGCGACCGCCGTGCTATAATAAAGACAAACAAACCGAAAAAGAAAGTGAAAAACGCCATGGCTACTTATATGATCGATTACGAAAACGTCAAGACCGGCGGCCTCAACGGAACTTCCCGGCTGACCTCGTCCGACCGCGTGATCATCTTTTATTCCGAGAACGCAAACCGTCTGACCTTTGACCTGCACCAGCGGCTGATGTCTTCCCCCGCGAAGATCGAATACCGCGAGGTATCGGTCGGCGGACACAACGCGCTGGACTTTCAGCTCGTAACCTACCTCGGTTTTCTGATCGCAGGCGACCGCGACGGGCAGTACATGATCATCTCGAACGACCGCGGCTTTGAATACGTCGTCAATTTCTGGCGCAAAGACGGCCTGCAGATCGGGTTGTTCCCCTACCTCAAGGATCCCAACTACGCGATGCAGCGCGTCGTTCTGACCGAGCAGACCGAAGTTCCCGCCGAATCTCCCGTCTGCGAGCCGGAGCCCGAAGTGATCTTTACGGATTCGTCCGAGGAAGCGCCCGCGAAAGTCGAGGAGCCCGCGAAAGCAGAAGAGCCCGCAAAAGCCAAGGAACCCGTCAAGACCGAGGAGCCCGTAAAAACCGCTCCCGTCCGGACGGCAAAGATTTCTCCCTCGACGCCGATTCTGGAAGAAAAGATCGCACCGAAAAAGAAGCCGGCTCCCAAAGCGGAAGCGCCCGTCAAAGAGCAGCCCGCTCCGAAGCAGGAAGAAAAGGCGTCTCCCAAAGCAGAGCCGGAAGTTCCCGCCGCGGAAGAGCCCAAGCCCGCCGCAAAGCCCGCGAAGAAAAAGTCCGCTCCGAAAAAGAAAAGCGGAAGCGAAAAACCGGCTCCCAAAGCGGAAACACCCGCAAAAGAGCAGCCCGCGGAGCCCGATGTAAACGCGCTGCTTTCCGGCGTACTGACAGACGCGGAAGAACTCGCGTTCGTCAAAGCGTCGGTCGAAAAATACAAAACCAAGCAGGGCCTCAACAACGCCCTGATGAAAAAATTCGAATCGCAGAAAGCCGGCGAGATCTACCAGGCACTCAAGCCCGCGATCCGCGGTCTGCGGGGGCGATAAGAAATGCGTAAATGGATCCTGCCCGCCGCGGCGCTGCTGTTGACCGCCGCGTTTCTCGCGGGATGCGGCGAAGACGAGCCGGGAAGCGAATCTTCCGAACGCTCGTACGGCCCCGCCGTCCATTCCGATCCTGCGACCGAATATTCCGATATTGACATCAGCGAGGGAACTTTCTCGTTTGGAGAGATCAGTTTGCCCGAGGACGCAAGTCGTTCCGAACAGAGCCGCGCGCCCGCGGAAAGTTCCGAGCCCGCGCACAGCGAGCCGCCGGAAGAAAGTTCCGCGCCGACCGAAGTTTCCGATCCCGGAACGAGCGAGCCGACAGACGATTCCTCCGAGCCGGAAGAACAGAGCGTACCGGCAGACGCGCTGCTTTACGCGCTGGACGAAACCCGTTTTCTCGCGTTGGACGAAAGCTGGACGCGCACGGACGGGGATCCCTTCTCCGCCGTTTGCACCGACGGCACGACGCTGACGGTCAGAAACGTTTCTTTGGAAGAAGGGCTGTCCGGACTGACCGAAGCGCTGTTGGCGGAAGAAATGAAAGCCCGCCTCGCCATTCTGTACGATCCGTCGGAACTGTCGGTCGTAAGCATCCGCTTTGCCGGCGAAAACCGTTCCGTCCTGTGCGTCCGCCACGACGGAAAGATCACGTTCGAGTGGTTTTTGGCACATACCGGCAGCTGCACGATCGTTGCCGCCGTTTCGGAAAACGAAGAAAGCGCCCGCGCCGCGATCCGCTCGATTTTCTGACGATCGAAACACAACGAAAAAGGAGAAAATCCGATTTTGGCTTTTCTCCTTTTCTTTTTTTCTTTATTCCCTTTTTCCTCAACGAAGCGCATATTGCCCCATCACGACCAACTTGATCAACATGTAATCGAACGCGTCCAGAACGCCGTCTTCATTCGCGTCCGCGTAAACGCGCCGCTTGCCCGTATCGTAGGTCCCGAGCACCGCCGCCTTGGCCATCATGTAATCGAACGCGTCCAGAACGCCGTCCCCGTTGACGTCGCCGAGATCCAAGCGGTACAACGCCTGCTTGAACGCTTCCGCGAACATCGCGTACCCTTTTTTGTTCGGATGCACGCCGTCGGAAAGGTAATCGTTCCACTTGCCCGTGTCGTATAACGGCTGATACATATCGATCAGCGTCAGATGCTTTTTCTTTGCCAGCACGCGCCCTGCTTTCACGTACTGAAAGAAGAACGCGTTCGCGCCGCCGTAGGGCTCAAATACCGTTTTGTCGTGGCGGGTATAGTACGGCGTTTCGCCGATCGGATTGACGATCAGCAGAATGACCTTGATGCCGCGTTTCTGCATCTCATCGACCATGTACTCCATGTTTTCTTTGTAAGTTTTCAGCGGAACGTATTTCGCCATATCCAGCGCCGCGTCGTTCATCCCGAACGACAGCACCACGACGTCGGGCTTGGCCGCGAGAACGTTTGAAAGCCGCTTTCTGCCGTCGGAACTGTTTTCACCGCCGACGCCTTTGTTGATGACCTTGATGCCGAATTCCTTTTCGGCCTCGGAAAACCACGCCCCCGAAGCCGTAATGCTGTCGCCGAACGCCACGATCACTTTGTCGTCCTCGTCAAGCGCCGCCGCGGGAAGACACGCCGCCCCAAGCAGCACCGCCGCGAGCAGTACGCAGACCGTTTTCAAAATTCGTTTCATCCAAAAATACCCCTCTCCGTTGTTCTTTCTTCCATTTTAGCACGAAAAAAGGAATTTTTCAACCCGAAAAGGCAAAAAAGCCCTTGCAAATTTTCTGACTTGTGGTACAATAAGAAAAAAGGCACCGAGAAAGGAATCTTGATCATGCAAAAGCCCATTACAGGAACCTGGTTTGAATTCTGGCACCACAACATTCCCGAAGGCAAGTATTGGAACCCCATCGTGCGCGGCTTCTCCGCAGAACAGTGGGAAGCAAAGGTCGATGAGATCGCGTCCGTCGGTATGAAATACATCGTGCTGATGGACACCGGCATCCAGTACCCCGACCACGCGGAAGCATACTATCCCACCGACATCTACCCGTTCGCCGATATGGCGTGCAAAGCACCGATCGAAGCGCTGCTTTCCGCTGCGGACCGAAACGGCATCAAAGTGTTCATGTCCTGCGGCTTCTACGGTCTCTGGACGGACACGCTCGGCAACATGACCTCCCCCGAAGTAACCGCCCGCGCTTTCAAAGCAATGGACGAACTTTGGGCGCTGTACGGCAAGCACCCGTCGTTCTACGGCTGGTATTTCCCGGACGAGACCTGCATCGCGGGACATTTCCTCCCCGCGTTCATCGACTACGTCAACAAATATTCCGCACACGCGCACGAGATCGCGCCGAACACCAAAACGCTGATCGCTCCCTACGGCACCAACATTCTGGTTGCCGACGACGAATACGTGGAGCAGCTCAAAGCGCTTGACGTGGACGTCATCGCATACCAGGACGAGATCGGTGTCCGCAAGTCCAAACCCGAGGACACGAAGGCGTACTACAAGGCACTCCGCGCCGCACACGACAAAGCGGGCAAAGCGAAACTCTGGGCGGATATGGAAGTGTTCGAGTTCGAGGGCGACGTCTATCGCTCCGCACTCTGCCCGGCGACCATGGAACGCGTCGAGCGCCAGATCGAATCCATCGCGGAATACGTTGACGAGATCCTCTGCTATCAGTACCAGGGAATGTTCAACAAACCCGGCACGATCGCGTTCTGCGGACATCCCGATTCGATCCGTTACTACAACGAACTCGCCGAGCACAACGCAAAATACGCGAAATAAGCCATGCTCCGCGTTACGATCAAACTGCCTCCCGAACAGACCGATCTCAAAAAAGCGGTCGCGGAAAAACTCCGCGTCCCCGAAAGCGCGTTCACGCTGACACCGCGAAAGCGTTCCGTCGATGCGCGAAAGGTCCCCGTGTTCGTCTGGACGGCAGACCTGACCTTTGCAGACCGAAAGACCGAGGCGGCGCTTCTGCGCCGCTTCGGGAATTTTTTGGAGCGCGCGGAAGTTCCCGCGCCCTATCGCTTTCCCGCCCCGTCCCATTTCCCGAAACAGCGCCCCGTGGTCGTCGGCTTCGGGCCGGCGGGTATTTTTTGCGCGCTGATGCTGGCGCGGAGCGGATTCGCGCCGATCGTGCTGGAACGTGGCGGCGACGTTGACGAACGCACCGCGAAAGTGGAAGCGTTCTGCAAAACCGGCACGCTCGATCCCGAATGCAACGTGCAGTTCGGCGAGGGCGGCGCAGGCGCCTTTTCGGACGGAAAACTGAACTCCCTGGTCAAAGAAAAGTCCTACCGCGGCACGTTCGTGCTGGAACAGTTCGTCAAAGCGGGCGCGCCCGAAGAAATCCTGTGGTTAAACAAGCCACACGTCGGCACCGACGTTCTGCGTTCCGTCATCAAGACGATGCGGGAAGAAATCTTACGTCGCGGCGGCGAAGTGCGGTTTCACACCAAACTGACCGGCTTCCTGACCGAAAACGGCGCGATCACGGGCGTGCGGACCGAAAGCGGCGAAACGATCCCGACGGACACCGTCGTTCTGGCGGTCGGTCATTCCGCGCGGGACACCTTTGCGCTGCTTCACGATACCGGCGTTCCGATGGAAAAGAAACCCTTTTCGGTCGGTGTCCGCATCGAACACAAACAGCGGATGATCGACGCGTCGCAGTACGGCAAAGCGGCGGACAAATTCCCGCCCGCCGATTACAAGCTGGTCTGCCATACCGAAAACGGCAGAACGGTCTATACGTTCTGTATGTGTCCCGGCGGAGTGGTCATGGCGGCGGCTTCCGACGAAGACGGCGTCGTTACCAACGGCATGAGCTACCACGCGCGCGACGGCGAGAACGCCAACGCGGCATTGCTGTGCGAGGTGCGTCCGGAAGACCTGGAAGACGACCTGCTTTCAGGCGTCCGATTCCAAAAAGAACTCGAAAAAGCGGCGTTCCGGCTGGGCGGCGGCAATCACAAAGCCCCGGCGCAGACCGTCGGCGACTACCTTGCGCACCGAAAAACGACCGCGTTCGGCAGCGTGCGCCCGACCTATCCGCGCGGCGTTACCGGCTCCGACCTGCACGAACTGCTGCCCGGTTTCGTAAGCGTTGCGTTTGAAGACGCGCTTCCCAAACTCGGCAGAATGCTCGCCGGTTACGATTCGCCCGACGCGGTGCTGACCGGCGTCGAGAGCCGCACGACCTCTCCCGTCCGCGTCCTGCGCGGCGAGACCCTGCAATCCGACCTGCGCGGACTTTACCCCTGCGGCGAGGGCGCGGGCTATGCCGGCGGCATCCTTTCCGCCGCGATCGACGGCATCAAAGTCGCCGAGCAGATCGTTACGAAATGATTTTTCGGAGGTACCCTATGACTTCTCCCATCACGATCGGGGTGTTCTCCCCGTCGTCGCCGATCGCGGCGACGGTGCCCGTCCGTTACGAACGCGGCAGGCAATATTTAGAAAGCAAAGGTCTCCGCGTCAAAGACGGCGCCCTGTACGGCAAGCGCGATTTCTACCGTTCCGGCTCGATCAGAGAACGCGCCGACGAGTTCAACGCCCTTTTGCACGACGACGAGGTGCAGATCTTAATGGCGGCGATCGGCGGCAACAACACCAACGCGATCCTGCCCTACGTGGACTACGAATATTTCCGCGCCCACCCCAAAACCGTCGTCGGCTATTCCGACGCGACGGCGCTCCTGCTCGCTCTGTACGCGAAAACCGGCGTGAAAACCTACTACGGCCCGGCGCTTGCCGCGTCATTCGGAGAGTTCCCGCCGTTTGTCGATCTGACCTTTGACTATTTCGACAAAATCGTACTGCACCCCGTTTCACGCCCGTTTGTACTCCCCACCCCGCCTTACTGGACGGATGAAAAACTGAACTGGGCAGAGCAGACCCGCGCGAAAGAACAGCGCCCGAACGAATGGCTTTGCGTGCGTCCCGGCAAAGTGCGCGGACGGCTGATCGGCGGCAACCTCAACACGTTGGAGGGCTTTTTCGGCACGCCGTATATGCCGGAGATTGGGGACGGCGACGTGCTGCTGATCGAAGATTCCTTAAAAGACGCCTGCGTCATCGAGCGTTCGCTTTCCCTGTTGAAAAACGCCGGCGTATTCGACAAGATCGGCGGCATTCTGCTCGGCAAGCACGAATTGTACGACGACCTCGGCACCGGCAGAAAACCCTACGAAGTGCTTTTGGAGGTACTCGGCGACGGGTTCGACAAACCGATATTGGCAGATTTCGACTGCTGCCACACCCACCCAATGCTCACGCTCCCGATCGGCGCGACCGTAACGCTCGACGCGGAAAAGAAAAGCGTGATTCTGGAATAACGCTTTGCGCCCCTCACAAAAATCTATCACGCAAAAAAGAAACAAGCGGTTATCCGATGCGAAAAGCATGGAATAATCGCTTGTGTTTTTTATTGACACACGACGGAAAGGACCTTGCCGCCTGCGTTGCAAATGCGGATGATATCGCCTTGAATGTTTTTCTGGTAGTAATCATAGAAATAATAGCCACTTAACACTTAGTTGGCTTCAATACGGATCTATCGAAATATCTGCGTGAAGTTTATGAATGATTTCCATATTATCTCCCTCAAACAACAATGCCGGGTAGATATCGTTGTAATGATAAAAGACTATATCTACCAAGATTTTGGCGTTCATATTCGTTCGAGCATTTAATAAAACATCCAGATCACACAAAGAAAACAACGATGTCAGTAAATCGTTTACTTCCCAAGAGTAGAATTTTTTCAGTTCTTTGTAGGTTATTTCGACTTCATCATCAAAGATCCGCATGTCAATCGGGCTCTTAAACAACTCTGTGATTTTGGCTTTTGGAATCTCTTTGGGGAAATATAGCACTATGCTTCCACCCAGTTCCGGCAATTTTTTCTCTGTCAAATTCATTATTTTCTCCAATCAGTAATCAAGTCTTCAAAAAAACATTCGGTTTCCTTCCAAATTTTGCCAGCTTTGTCGTAGGTAAAGATCGTTGCAGTCCCGGCTGTTTTTGCCTCCCTCCCGACGCCGTAGGCGTGTAGGTAGGGGGACCGCGTCAGCGGTGGAAGGAGTACGCG
>JAGHTH010000086.1 GCA_018065365.1 Candidatus Coliplasma caballi | reverse complement strand
CACGCACCCGCTTTTGCGGAAATTTTGCTCGCGGGTTCCACCGCGCGCTACACCGCCATTTATAACGACGGCTTCCGCACCGATGAGGAAGTCAACGCTTTCATCGAAAAATTCGGCTTGGAAAAACGCTACTACGACCTTTCCGAAATGGCAAAGAACGTCGATATCGCGTTTATCCAGTCTTGTAACTGGGATCGCCACATCGAACTCGCGAAACCCTTTATCGACGCGGGCGTTCCCGTGTTCATCGACAAGCCCATCGTCGGCAACCTCAAGGACTGCCGCGCGATCGAAGCGCTCGCCGCTTCCGGCAAAGTCATCCTCGGCACTTCCGCGATGCGCTATACCTACGAACGCGATTCCTTCTTCGCCGTTCCGAAAGAACAGCGCGGCGATATTATCCACGTAACGACCATGGTCGGCGTGGACGAATTCAACTACGCGATCCATTCCATCGAGTCGATCCTCGGCTTTATGAAAGGCGACACGGCGGTTTCCTGCACCTACATCGGCGGCGGAACGGTCGGCGACGTCCCGACCGAGAGCTTCATGGTTCGCTTCGCGAGCGGTGCGACCGCCTGCTACCACATCTGCATGAAGGGCTGGCAGCCCTCGACGGCGCTGGTCATGACCACCAAGACGAGCTTCGCCTACAAACTCGACGTGAACAAACTCTACGAAGCGATGCTCAAACACGTCTGCGCGTGGCTGGAGGGCAAACCGAACGATCTCGCGACGGTCCCCGAAATGACCATGGCGGTCAAGATCATGCTCGCCGGCAAAAAGTCCAAAGCGAACTACGGCACCGAGGAACTTCTGCTCGACCTCGGGGAAAACGATCCCTGCTTCGACGGCTACGCGTTCGAAACGTTCTACGCGGATCAGCAGCGCCCCAAGAAGTAACCTTTCTCCCCTTATCACTCGCAGCAAAGAAGGCGTTCCTTTATGACCGCGTCCAGACGCGCAAAGTCCCCCATGGATCTCTGTGAGGGCCCGTTTCTCAAAAAAATTCTGATCTATACCGTCCCGATCATCCTGACCGGGCTGCTGCAGCTGCTGTTCAACGCCGCGGATCTTGTCGTTGTCGGGCAGTTCTGCGGTGAAAACTCGGTCGGTGCCGTCGGCGCGACCGGCTCGCTGATCACGCTGCTGGTCAATCTGTTCATGGGCTTCGCCACCGGCGCGGGCGTCTGCGTCGCGCAGGGCTTGGGCGCCAAGGACGAAAAGCTGGTGCATCGCACGATCCACACCGCCATTCCGGGCGCGGTGGTCTGCGGCGTGTTCTTGACCGTCGTCGGTATGCTGTTTTCCGGGACGTTCCTCGAATGGATGAAAACCCCCGCCGAGCAGATCGAACTTTCGACGGTTTACCTCAAAATTTACTTTGCGGGCGTCATCCCGATGCTGCTCTATAACTTCGGCGCGGCGATCTTGCGTGCCGCGGGCGATACCCGTACACCGCTGATCTTTTTGTCGATCTCCGGCGTTCTGAACGTCCTTCTCAACGTCCTGTTCGTCTGGGCGTTCGATCTGAACGTCGCGGGCGTCGCGCTGGCGACCACCATTTCGCAAACGCTTTCCTGCGTGCTGGTTATGATCGAACTGACGCGCCGGAAAGACGAGATCCGCCTGGATTTCCGCAAACTGCGGTTCTACAAAAAAGCCCTCGTCCGCATCGTCCGCATCGGACTTCCCGCCGGCTTGCAGGGTTCCATGTTCGCGATCTCCAACGTCATCATCCAGTCCTCCGTCAACTCGCTCGGCTCGGTCGTCCTCAACGGCAGCGCCGCGTCTTCCAGTATCGAGGGCTTCGTCTATACCGTGATGGTCGGCTTCCAGCAGACCGTCATGAACTTCGTCGGGCAGAACATCGGCGCGGGCAAAACGGAAAACGTCCGCAAGATCACGCGCATCTGCCTGCTCTGCGTGGTCGCTTCCGGCATGATCGTCGGCTCGGTCGCGGTGCTGCTGCGCCGCCCGCTGCTTTCGATCTATCTGGGGGACAGCGAGGCGTCCATCGCGTTCGGATCGGAACGCCTCATCGTCATCGCCACGACCTATTTCCTCTGCGGGATCATGGACGTGCTGTCCGGCGCGCTGCGCGGAATGGGCTATTCCGTTCAGCCGATGATCCTCTGCGTGTTCGGCGTGTGCGTGCTGCGTATCGTCTGGATCATGACCGTTTTCGCCATGGAAGCGTACCATACGCTGTCGGTGCTGGTCGCGTCCTGGCCGCTGTCGTGGCTGATCACGTCGATCGCGCTTGCCGTAACTTACCTGATCTGCTACCGAAAAGCGTTCCGCAGGAGAGCGTCCTACTGACCTTTCACGCAGATTCCTATTGACTTTTTCGTGATTTTGTGGTACATTGTAAAAGAAAGGATGTGTTTTTTGTGCAAAGAAACCGTATTTTCTTTTGTTTTCTTCTGATTTTCGTATTGCTCTGCTCCCTTTCCGTTCCCGTTCTGGCGGACGGACAGGACGTTTCTTCCGATCCCGCGGCTTCTCCTTTGAACGGCTTAAAGGTCCTGTTCGTCGGCGACTCGATCTGCGAGGCGCGCGTGGAATGGGACGATCCCGTTCATAAAGACTGCGTCGGCTGGGCGGGCAGAATCGCCGTTTCGGACGGCATCATCAACACGAACATTTCCGCTTCCGGCGCTTCCGTTTCGGACTGCCGCGGCGCGAACACCGTACAGGCGCAGCTTCAGAAAGCGAGCGGGCAGAAGTTCGACCTCGTCGTTCTGCACGGCGGCGTCAACGACGCGTGGGACGGCGCTCCCGTCGGCGTGATGTCCGACAGCACCGATATGACCACCTTCGACCGCTCCACCTTCGGCGGCGGTCTGGAATTTTCTTTCGCGTACGCGAAAAAAGCGTTTCAGGACGCAAAGTTCTGCTTCGTCATCAACTATCAGCTTCCCGCCGCGGAAAAAGGCGTGTCGCTGAAAGACATGAGCGCGTATTTCGACCTTGCCAAGCAGATCTGCGACAAGTGGGAGATTCCCTACCTGGATCTGTACAACAACCAAGAGATCAACGACGCGCTCGAGGTTTCGACCTCGCTGACCTATTTGAAAGACCATATCCACCCGAATTCCGCCGGCTACGACGTGATCGCTCCCTATATCGCAGAGTTCTTGCGCACGGTGATCGCACCGCCCGCACCGGTCGAAGAATCCTCCGAAGAGCCCGTTTCCGAACAGTCCGAGCAGGTCGAAACGCTCCCCGGCATCAACAAGCAGTCCGATGGACTCACGGCGTTCGAGATCACGCTGATCGTGGTAAGCGTCGTCGCCGTAGCGGCGTTTATCGCACTTGCCGCCGCGCTCCTTTCCAAACGCAAAAAAGAAAAAGAAAAATAAATACATCACAGAAAGGAAAGCACACATGAAAAAACTCGCATTTGCTCTCGCAATGCTCATCGCTCTGACCGGCTGCCTGTTTGCACTCGCGTCCTGCGGTGAGGAAGAAGAATCTTCCGCTCCCGCGGAATCCTCTGCGACTGCATCCGAAACTCCTGCTGCATCCTCCGAAGAGGCACCTGCGGCATCTTCCGAAGAAGCGCCCGCTGAATCCTCCGAGGAAGCACCCGCCGAATCCTCCGAAGAAGCGCCCGCAACCTCCGAGGATGAACCCGGCGAGGCCTCCGAAACCGACGTTCCCGATATCGGCGATTCCGTCCTGTTCTGGGTTACCCACTTCAACGACGGTCAGGTCGAGGGTGCCGGCACGATCTTCACCGAGACCGACGAAGGCGGTGCTTGGTGGCATCACGTCTCGTTCAAACCCGTTGACGGCATGGAGAACGTGTTCGAGGTCGTCGAGATTTCGCGCGGCGACGGCGGCGCAGGCGTTTCCCTCACCATTCCGGAAGGCGGCTTCGTTTATGCGGTCAACATCGGCAACAACTGGCCGGAACTCTGCGCAGGTCTGACCGGCGACGGCTCCAGCGGCCTGTGGTACGACGATGAAAAGCACCTTTCAATGCCCAACTACGTAACCGTTCAGGTTACCGACGCATTCGCATGGGCAGGCGCTCTGTCTGCCGGTCAGCAGTTCCTGATCGAAGGCGTTGACCTCGAGAAAAAGATCGTCCCGACCACCACGTCCGACCTGAACTGGTACGATTCCGGCTACATTTGCACCGCGTATGCCGCTGCAGTGAACTGATCACAGAAAAAACGCAAAACGATTCTGAAAGGACAATAATCATGAAAAAACTCGCATTTGCTCTTGCAATGCTCATCGCTCTGACCGGCTGCCTGTTCGCGCTGGCATCCTGCGGCGAGGAAGAAACCTCTTCCACTCCCGCTGAATCCTCCGCGGCTGCATCCGAAACTCCCGCCGCTTCTTCCGAAGAAGCGCCCGCTGCATCGTCCGAAGAAGCGCCCGCTGAATCTTCCGAGGAAGCACCCGCTGAGTCCTCCGAAGAGGGCGGCGATCCCGTCGTCGCTGACGCAAAAATGTTCTGGGTAACCCATTACAACGACGGTTTCCAGGAAGGCGCCGGCTCGATCTTCACCGAGAACGATGCTGCAGGCGGTTGGTGGCTCCACGTCGCGTTCAAACCCGTTGATGGCGCAGAGAACACCTACGAGATCACCGAGATCACGAACGGTCTTGCGGACGGCTCCGCTGCTACCGTTTCGATGCCCGAGGGCGGCTTCGTCTGGGCAGCGAACTACGGCAACGACTATCCCACGATCAACCCCGGCGATCCGAACGCGATCGACTTTACCAGCGACAACTGCTCCAACTTCATCAACTACGCTGCGACCTGGGCGGTCGGCGATCAGTTCGTGATTGAGGGCGTTGACTTCGAGAACATCCCGACCTCGACTCCCGACGTGAAGTGGTATGAAGCAGAGTACATCTGCACTGCCACCATCGCAGAAGTGAAATGATCGGTTGTGCCGGAGAGCGCAGACCGCAAAAGAAAAAAGGATAAAATAATCCCTTAATAGGTAGAAAGAACGCGGACGAGCCGCGTTCTTTCTTTTTTATTTTTATTATCTTTTCTTTTGCTTTGAACAATCCGGCTCTCCCTGACACCCCCTCCGGCTGGGAATATATTGAGGTCAGCACAAAAATAAGTTGTTATTTATAAAAGGAATATCGTTTTAACTTTCCTCTCTTTCCCTCTTGCATTCTGTCGCAAAAGCGTTTATAATAAGGTATCGGG
>JAGHTH010000114.1 GCA_018065365.1 Candidatus Coliplasma caballi | reverse complement strand
ATACTAAAAACGAAAATTTTCAGGAGGTTTTCTTATGAAAAAGTTTCTTACCAAGATCCTTTTGCTCACGGTCCTCGTTGCCGTGACGGTTTCCGTTCTCGTTCTGCCCTCGCACGCCTCGGCGTACAACAACAAAGATATCTATCTGAAAATTGACGGTATCGAAGGCGAATCCAAAGACAGCAAGCACGAAAAATGGACCGACGTTCTGGACTTCCAGCACGCTGCCATACAGTCCATACAGACCGGCTCTCCCGACGCGGCAGGCCGCGGTGTTTACGAACCGATCGTCTTCAAGCACCTGGTGGACAAGGGGACGCCCAAGCTCCAGGAAGCCTGCATGAAAGGCTCTCACATCAAATCCGCAGAGTTGCACTACTGCCGCGCGATCGGCGGTAAGCAGGAAGTCGTCTATAAGGTAAAGTTTGAAGGCATCAAGATCGTCAAAGCCGAAGTCACGGTCGAAGAGCTGCCGGAGGGCGCGTTCCAGCTTGTGGAGACGGTTTCTTTTCTTGCCAACAAACAGACCTGGACGGAAACGGCAGTCGGTCTCGATAACGCCCTCGGCGGAAACACCGAGGCCTGTTTCGACCAGACCAAGAAATGTACCGTGGTCGATACCGGCGCGACCGTCACGTCCGTGATCCTCGGCGCCGTGGCGTTCTGCCTGGCAGTCGTTCTCGTGATCGTTCTGGTCAAAAAGAAGAAGGCCGCTCCCGCGGTAGCCGACGGCGCCGCACCGACCACTCCCCCGGATGACCCGGATCAGAACTGACCGGCGTACAGCCGTGGATTGTTCCATAGCGACAATCCGTAACCGATAAAACTCCCGCGGACGCAAAGCGCGATCATAGGGGGTTCCCACAAAAAACAAGGGCAAAGAACCGATCGGTTCTTTGCCCTTGTTGCATGAAAGCGCTTTTGCGGCTTTGCCGCAAAGTGATGTGACGTATTCCTCTCTGTTTCCCGCGCAAAGCGCACATCATGTTCCGCGTGAGCGGAACATATCGTTTGGCGGCTTTCCTTTCGCAAAATGCGCTTTATATAGTTTTCCGTCGAAATTATCTTGCGCTTTATTTGGATTTTTTGATTTTTTATCTTGCGTTTTGTTGGAAACCGTGGTATACTATTCTCACCGAAGACTATGCGAGGAGAAAGTATGGAACAAAAAACTTATTTTCAACGCAAAATATATGATGAACTGCTACAATGGAAAAACACTGCGGCTGACGGGAAAGCTCTGCTGATCGAAGGGGCAAGGCGAATCGGAAAATCAACAGTTGCCGAAGAATTCGGGAAAAAGGAGTATCAGAGTTATATCCTGATCGACTTCAATGACGTCAATTCCGCTGTCACTGACGCGTTTGAAAAATATATGACGGACCTGGACTCATTTTTTCTGATTCTTTCTACCGAATACGGCGTGACGCTTTATCCGCACAGGTCTCTGATCATTTTTGACGAAATTCAAAAATTCCCCAAAGCACGGCAGTCTATTAAGAAGTTGGTTGCCGACGGCCGCTATCACTATATCGAAACCGGTTCTCTTATTTCCATCAAAGAAAACGTAAAGGATATCACGATCCCTTCGGAAGAACGTCATATCCGTATGTTTCCGATGGATTTTGAGGAATTCTGTATCGCACTCCGCGAAGAGAAAATGATAGCGTATATCCGTCAATGCTTTGCCGCAAGGAAACCGCTCGAAGACGATCTCCACCACAAAGCCATGCTTTTGTTCATGCAATATATGCTGGTCGGCGGAATGCCGAAAAGTGTTTCCGCTTATTTGGAAAATAATCGCAGTTTTACCGCCGCCGACGCAGAAAAGCGGGATATTCTGACCTTGTATGAAGCAGATATCAACAAAGCTGCCGTAACTTACCGTTCTAAGGCGGCGTCCATTTTCCGGCAGATACCGGCATTTCTTTCTCAACATGAAAAGCGTGTGCGTCTTTCCAACATCGAACCCAACTCCACGTTTCCCATGTATCAAGATACTTTTTTTTGGCTCGGAGATTCGATGATCGCCAACGAATGCTTTAATTGTAACGATCCGAATGTCGGACTGTCCCTGAACGAGGATCGTACCTTCGTCAAATGTTATATGGGAGACACCGGATTGCTTGTCAGTCATG
This sequence comes from Candidatus Coliplasma caballi, assembly GCA_018065365.1. GTDB lineage: Bacteria > Bacillota > Clostridia > Oscillospirales > CAG-382 > Coliplasma > Coliplasma caballi. Next base: position 2,084 of record JAGHTH010000114.1, on the reverse strand, counting down.
CTTTCAGTGAAAAAGAGATTGCCGACGGTGAACTTTACCGTCAGATCATGCATAACAATATGAGCATCAATGAAGGAATGCTCTTTGAAAATGCAGTTGCGCAATGTCTTGTTGCGAACGGATACGAACTGTATTTCTATACCCGATACAGCGAAGAACTTCATCGGAACGATATCGAAATAGATTTTCTCCTTTCCAACGGAAGCAAACTTAGGCCGAAGATTTTTCCGATCGAAGTAAAATCCGGGAAACGCTATACTACCAATTCTCTCACCTGTTTTCTGAAAACGTATCACAGCCGGATCGGAGACGCGTATATCATCCATCCGAAAAATCTCGCAAAGAAAGACGGCATACTCTGTCTTCCGGCCTATATGACATTTTGCCTTTGAACCGGGCGGGGCTGTCACATTCAGCGAGCACAGCCCCGAAAACATAAGGGGATATCCCACGCAAAGCGCACATTGGGGCTGTCGCATTAAGATGCAGAACCGACGTTCTCGCTCCGAAGCTGTATTATTGTAATAAGTAGAGCCGAGGACGTTTGCACAAAGTGCAAACGTCACGAGCAAAATGTATGCATTTTGCTCGCAGCGAGAGGGCGAGAACGCGGTTGTGTCAAGAATTATGTGTAAATAGAATTCCAAATAATGTCAAGTAATGTTGAAATGGTAGCATATTAAGCCCAGCAGGAAGCCGAACGAAGGGCGGAGCGAAGCGGAGCCCGAGAGAGGCTTCCCGCTGGGCTTCGCGAAAATTGCAGCGGGAGCTTTTCTTCCGCGGTGTATGCCGCAAGGTATTCATGAATTCTCGAACATGGCATTGAGTTCCGCCTGCGCAGCGGAGAATCCATGATGGGATAGCCGACCGAACCTTCGGTTATACTCCGAAAGGACCGAGGCGACATACCGTTCCAGGGAATCCTCGTTCGGGAACTGCTCTTTCCGTTTGTAGTTCTTCTTCAGGTCCTTGTTGCAGCGCTCGATCAGGTTGGATGTGTAGATGCTCCTGCGGATTTCTTTCAGAAATCCGTAAAAGGTAAACAGGTTTCCGTTGTCCGCGAGCAGCGTCCTCAGTTTCGGATATTTCCCGGCATAGGTGTTCAGGAATGCTTCCAGCGTTTCGCGGGCCTTCTCCGCCGTTTCCTGCGTGTATACGCCCTTCAGGGCAGTCAGGATTTCCGGCCGGTCCTTCCGGCGTACCAGGCGGAAGACATTCCGGGACAGATGCACCCAGCAGCTCTGGTATCTGGCTTTCGGGAAGACCTCCCTCAGTGCGTTCGGCAGTCCTGTCAGTCCGTCGAAACGAACAGAAGAACCTCTTTAAGCCCCCGTTCCTTCAGCTTTTCCAGCATTTCACGGTAGTTTGGGGCGGATCCCGACGGGTAAAGCGCATCGTCCAGCACCTCCTTGCGCCCTTCCCGTGTGATGCCCAGAATGATGTGCAGGGCTTCCGGTTCCACGGTGTCCCTGCGGACATGCAGATAGGTGGAATCGCAATAGATGACCGCATAGCGGGCCTCCACGGGCCGTGTATGAAACTGCGCGGCCAGATTCTCCGCAGTTCTGGCAAGGTTGGATACCGTGGCCTTTGAATAATAGCAGCCGTACATCCTCTCGATCAGGTCCGCTATTTCTCCCGTGGTCACTCCGTGACTGTAGAGCTGAATGACGGTCTGTTCCAGGCATTCCGTGCGACGGGCATATTCCGGTACCGTGTGCTGATGAAACTCCCCGCTACGGTCCCGCGGAACCGTTATGTGCAGCTCTCCGAACTGGGAATCCACGGTACGCGCATAGCTTCCGTTCCGGCTGTCTCCGCTCTTCCGGCCGTCATAGGCATATCTCTCATACCCGAGAAATCCGCTCAGCTCCTCTTCCAGTAGCGTGTTTACGTCTTCTCCAGAAGCTCACGCATCATTTCTTTGAATTTATTTTCGTCAAGGTATAGACTTTTTACCAATTCTGTGCTAAAATCGTTTATGGGATCCGTTCTCCTGTTCGTGTTTTGGTGGTACTTAACATTATACAGGATTTCGGGTCCTTTTTCCATTCCCTTTTTTATTTACACAAAATATTATACAC
>JAGHTH010000022.1 GCA_018065365.1 Candidatus Coliplasma caballi | reverse complement strand
CCGTTGCGATGCTCAGATCGGGGAAGGTCGGTTTGAGGCGGGAATAGATCCACTCCGCGTTGGGATGGGAGTCGGTTTGACGGAGGCATTCCAGAATAGCGGTGCGCTTTTTGCTGTTGCGTTGCATTTCGCGGCTCCTGTCGTTCATAATGATAATGATTCTTATTATCGTTTTAATTATACCATATTTTTCCGGGAATTGCAAGGGGGAAGGCAAAAATAAATGAAAAAGTTTTTGCGCAAAGCACTTGCAAATATGCCTCGATTGTGGTAAAATAAAACGAAATCGCAAGACAAGGAGGTGCGGAATGAAGACCGACAAAGAGGATTACAAAAAGCAGCTGCGGCTCTCGATGTTCAACATCGCGGGCGAAGTGCCGAACTTTACCGCGCTTCTGATCTCCGCGATCTCCACCCGCGCCGTGCTTGTGTTCGTCGATATGATCGACACGGCGGGGAATCTGCTTCGGAACATTCTGATCACGCTGATCTCGTTCCGTCTGCGGAAAGACCTTCATTACCGTTATAATTACGGCGTCGGAAAGGTCGAAGCGCTCGTTTCGATGCTGTGCGATTTCGTGATGGTGCTGTCGCTCGGGATGATGATGGGGTTTGCCGTGCGCGATCTGATCGTTCCGCGGCCGATCGGCGATTTCCTGCTGTTTACGGTCGTCGTCAAGGCGGCAAACGTTACGTCTGATTTCTTTATCTATTTCAAACAGAAAAAAATCTGCAGAGACTCGGACAATCTGGTGTTCCGATCCGCGATGTCCGTGGCGGTCAAGAACCTGATTTTTGACCTGACGACGTTTTCCGCGCTGATCTTGATGCAGATTTTCGGCGACGTCAAGGCGATCTGGTATCTGTCGCCGATCGTTTCGCTCGTACTGGGCGCGTATCTGCTGTTCAAGACGATCAAGCGGATCCGCGAAACGTTCGGCATCATTCTCGACCGTTCGGCAGACGAGGAAGTGCAGGTCGCGATTCTCCAAACGCTGACTTCGTTCTATGAAAAGTACGACGCGATCGAGAACGTTCGCAGCCGTGTCAGCGGCGGGGTGGTGTTCGTCGATCTCGATTTGGGCTTTGCGCCCGGTATGACCTATTCCGAAATGCGCGAGATCGCGGACGGGTTTGAAACGGCGCTTTCCGAAAAGGTGCCGAACTGCGAGGTTTCGCTCTGCATCCGCGGGGAAAAACGGGGAGAATAAGTTTTTTTACAAACAAAAAATGTGAGGAATGACCTCACATTTTTTCTTTTCAAAACGATCGGTAGCTCTTGCTTTTCAGCGCGAAAAGCGCCGTGGCGGCAACGCCGAGCGAGCAGATGCATAACAGCGGAAAGCAGCCCCACCGATCGACGACAATGCCCGCCAAGAACACGCCGACCGGGATCAAGCCCTGCGAGCCGGTGTTCAGAACGGCAGATACTTTTCCGAGCTTGTCTTTGTCGGTGATGATCTGGATCACCGTGGTGATCGGGATGTTGATATAGGTCAGCGCCATGCCGATCAGAAACGCCCCGACGCACAGCAGGATCAGAAATACGTTCAGCCCGAGTCCGCGCACGACCAGCAGTTCGTACCCGACCGCCATGGCGACTACGACCGCCGCCAGAAACATCGTCCAGCGTGCAGCGGAAACCCCGACCTTTTCTTTTTTCTTCTGATTACTGATGAGGATGCCGAACAGGATCGAGGCAACGCCGAGGGACACGCTGATGACGGAATTCCACGATTCCGGCGTCAGAACCGACGAGAACAGGTACTCATGCCCCGCGACGTCGGTTTTGAGGAAATACGGGAAGAAATTCTGCATGATCGGCGAAAAGAAAAAATTGATCACGACGCAGACGCCGACCAGTGAAAGCAGGGACTTGTTTCCGAACACGTAGGAAACGCCGTCTTTCAGATCCGAAACGGCGGAAGAAACGGTCAGCGCGCCCGCGGCTTTCGGCTCTTCGTAGCGGATGAACATTTCGGAAACGCCGGAGCAGAGGTAGCAGCCGCCGACGAGCAGAAGCAGGATCGGGGTGGGTATTGCCGCGTACAGCGCCGCCGCCAGCACCGCGCCGACGATCGACTGGAAAGAAGACAGGACGCTCATGTACGAATTTGCCTGCAGGAGTTTTTCTTCCCGCAGAATGTTGGGCAGCAGCGCCGTCGAAGCGGGAGAAAATACCGCGCCGATCAGATTCCCGAACACGCCCGAAACGAATAAAACGGCGACCGAAAAGCGATCACCCCCGAAAAACAGGATGAGCAGCGCCGACACCACGATCAGCCCGCCGCGCAGGTAATCGCAGACGAACATGACTTTTCCTTTGTGGAATCGGTCGCAAAGAACACCGCCGATCATGGAAAACAGCACGAAAGCCAGTCCCGTAGCCGCGAGATACGCGCCCTGCATGAACGCGTCGTTGCCCGTCAGTTCCAGAATCCAGAAGCTGACGGCGAAGTTATAGAGGATCGCGCCGACGTTGCTGACCGCCGCGCCGAGAAAGGTCAGTACGAAATTTTTGTTGTGAAAGACGTTTTCATTCATAAGCCGTTTTTACTTCCTTTCGTTTTTGCCATTCTACCATATCGTCGGGCAGAATGCAACGCGAAACGGGCAAGCGGTCGGAAAACGGGGACAAGCGGGAGAAATTACGCCTTGAAATCCTGCTCCGGCTCCGTGAAGACGTTCAGTTTAGAGAGCGCACCGGTGCGGATGTACGTTTCGCCGCCGAACCGCGCGCAATAGGTGTAATGCTCCTTGGCTTCGCTTGCACGTCCGGTCCGCTCGCAGAGTTTGGCGAGGTCGTAATGCAAAACCAGGCGGGAAAGCGGAGATTTCGTTTTCTCGAGGGATTCTTTGTGGGAGCGTTCGTACACCGCAAAATCGCCGAGCGCGAGCGCGTGTCCGCCTTTTTCCACTCCGTCCGAAAGGATCTTGGCGCGGACGTCCATTTTTTCGGACTGTGCCGCCGCAAAGAAACGTTCCGCCTCCTTGGTCATGCCGAGGTCGTAACGGAAGTCCGCGTTACAGAGCAACGCGAACGCTTTTTGCTTCGGTTTTGCGACGGCGAGCATTTCGTCCAGCGTCGCAAAGAGCTGCTTGTTCATTCCGAGCAAACTGTACGCGAGTGCCGCCTGCAGCAGCACCATCAGCGAAGGTTTCGCGACGACGAGTTTGTCGGAGAAACGGATGCGCTCGTATTCTTTTAAGAATTTGGACGGTGCGATCTCGCGGATGAGGTAACGGCGGCTCAAACTGAGGTATCTGGACGTTCCGAACAGATTACGCGACCAAAAACCGATGAAAACCGCATACGCCGTAACGGCGATCGCAAAGATGAGGTTTGGCGTCGTGCGATCGAATACCGCGTAATCCACGAAAGCAAGCGCCGCGAGCACCACCCAAAGCAGCGTGAACAGGACGCATTTGACAATTCCTTTACGATCCAAAAACATAGCGATTTCCTCTTTTTCCGTGATGCAACACCGTTTTCGTCAGTATAACACATTTTTTCGCGGATTGCAATAGCGCAAGCGCTTGCAAAGCGGAGAAAGATATGGTATAATGAAAAAAATGAAAAAACATCGGGAGGGATCTTTACGGCAAATTACGA
>JAGHTH010000184.1 GCA_018065365.1 Candidatus Coliplasma caballi | reverse complement strand
GTAATCCTCTGCAAGATCGTCGTAGACCTTCTGGTAAATGGGCTGCAGACGCTCGTCACGCACCTTCTTGTCGTCGGTGTCGAGCGCGGCTTTGACATCCTCTGCCACAAGTGCCTCGATGCGGTCGAACATGACGGGATCGACGACGCAGGACGGATAATCAAATTTGGGTTTGCCGATCTCGGCGCGGATGGATTCGATGAACGCGACGACGCCTTTGATTTCTTCGTGTGCCTTCATGATCGCGTCGAACATGGTCTGATCGTCAACTTCGTTTGCACCCGCTTCGATCATAACGACCTTCTGCGCGGAGCCGGCAACGGTCAACTGCAGATCGCTTGCATCGCGCTCTGCGGCGTTGGGGTTGATGACGATCTTGCCGTTCACGAGACCGACGTAAACGCCGGCGATCGGGCCGTTCCACGGAATGTCGGAAATGGTCAGCGCGATGGACGCACCGATCATAGCGGCGATCTCGGGGGAACAGTCGGGATCAACGGACATCACGGTCAGAGACAGAACGATGTCGTTGCGCAGATCCTTCGGGAACAGAGGGCGGATCGGACGGTCGATCACACGGGAGCACAGGATGGCGTGCTCGGTCGGACGGCCTTCACGGCGGTTCCAGCTTCCGGGGATCTTACCGACGGAATAAAGTTTTTCTTCGTAATCAACTGCGAGGGGGAGGAAATCAATGCCGTCGCGGGGAGCCGCGGAAGCGGTCGCACAGCAGAGGACGGCGGTTTCGCCGTAACGGACCAAACAGGAACCGTTGGCGAGCTGAGCCATTTTGCCGGTCTCGATCACGAGAGGACGGCCTGCAAGAGTGTACTCAAACTTTTTGAAATTCTCGAACATGACTTTTCCTTTCTTTTCCATTCAGAATAACATAGTGCCGTAAGTAAAGTTTAACACTTACACAGAGGTCTTTTCGGGGGAAAAGGCGCCTGTGAAAATGATAAACCGAACTCACGGCAAGGCGGTGCAAAACGGGCAACGCGTTTTGAGCCACATTGCCCGTTTTTGCGTTGCGAAGATTACTTTCTGAGACCGAGACTCTCAACGATCGCTCTGTAGCGGTTGATGTCCTTCTTCTGCAGATACGTCAAGAACTTCTTTCTCTTGCTGACCATCTGCTGCAGACCTCTTCTGGAATGGTTGTCCTTCGGGTTTGCTTTCAGATGTTCGGTAAGCTGTTTGATGCGGGTGGAATGAACTGGGATCTGCAGTTCCGCAGAACCGGCGTCGCCTTCATGAACCGCATAGTTCTTGATGATCTCCTGCTTTTCGTCTTTCAAAAGCATTGGTGTTCACCTCCATATTGATTTTCCGGGCAAACTGAGCAAGAGGATCGGTGAACGTGTCGAATGACACACCTCAAACCAAGCAAGCCCGATCATTTTTGCGGACCTCAAAATCCGTCCTTATAAATATAGCACATAAAAATGATTTTGTAAATAGTTTTTTGAAAAAATTTTACATAGAAATCTTCTTTCTATAAAAAAATACTTGTACTTTTTGCTACTTTTTGCCAAGAGCCCTTGCCTTTTCCGGAAAAGTGTGCTATACTGCATGCGTATCATTATGGAGTATTCTGTTTTGAAAAGAGGCGTTGGGTTTGGAAAGCCATAGATTGTATGACCTTTTGATGCAGATCGTAGGTCTTGTGGTGCTTGCGGGGCTGACCTCGGCTTTGATCTTTGCGTTCCGCGAAGAACTTTTGCCGTATCAGCAGGACGGAGACGTATTTGAAACCGTTTACGCCTTTTCTACGGAGCAGGAAGAAGAAACTGTTTCCGGCGAACCGTCGGAATCGGAAGGAGAAGGATCATGATCGCGTCCAGAGATGAAGTTGCGGAATACCTGTTCGGTCAGGGAAACAATTATCAATCGCAGAATTATTTCGGTGCGCACCGGATCGACGACGAGAGCGTTGCTTTTCGCGTTTGGGCTCCAGGAGCGGATCTTGTCTGTGTCGCGGGAGATTTTAACGGCTGGAACGTTCATGAGGATCCGTTGGTACCGAATCACGAAAACGGGATCTGGACGGGAATTCTGAAAAACGCTTCTTTCCAGGACGGCTCCCGCTATAAATTCGTGATCCATCGCGGAAAGACGGCGACGTTCAAAGGCGATCCTTACGCCCTGTATGCCGAAACGCTTGCCAATACGGCGAGTCTGTTCTGCGACGGCTCTGCCGATTACGATTGGCACGACTCCGATTATCTTGCCCGCCGCCGCGAAAATATGATCGCGCCTCTCCAACGCGACGTACTTCCCGCGGTCCCGATGAACGTCTATGAAGTGCATCTGGGCTCCTGGAAACGCCACGAAGACGGCTCGTATCTGACCTATCACGAACTTGCGGACCAACTTTCCGATTACGTCAAAGACATGGGCTTTTCCTACGTGGAACTGATGCCCGTGATGGAACACCCGTTTGACGGCTCCTGGGGGTATCAGATCTGCAACTATTTCGCTCCGACCTCCCGTTTCGGAGATCCCGCGGGGTTCAAATACTTCGTGGACACGATGCACCGGAAAGGGATCGGCGTGATTCTCGACTGGGTGCCTGCCCATTTCCCGAAAGACCAGCACGGACTCTATGAATTTGACGGCGGTCCGCTGTACGAGTATCAGGGAAAAGACCGTATGGAACACGCGTCCTGGGGGACTCGCTGCTTTGACGTCGGCAGAACGCAGGTGCAGTCGTTCCTGATTTCCAACGCGCTGTATTGGTTGGACGAATTCCACGCCGACGGACTGCGCGTGGACGCCGTCGCCTCGATGCTTTATCTGGATTACGATCGCAAACCGGGGGAATGGAATCCCAATCCCGACGGATCGAATATCAATCGCGAATCGGTTGCGTTCTTCCGAAAACTGAACGCCGCCGTGCGCGAACGGTTTCCGGACTGCATGATGATCGCGGAAGAATCCACCGCGTTCCCCGGCGTAACCAAGCAGGACGGTCTGGGCTTCAATATGAAATGGAGCATGGGCTGGATGAACGATTCGCTGGACTATCTGACGATCGATCCGCTGTTCCGCGGCGGCGCACATCATAAACTGACGTTCTCCACCATGTACTGTTTCAGTGAGAGCTATATGCTTCCGATCTCGCACGACGAGGTCGTACACGGCAAGAAATCGCTGCTGGATAAGTCCTTCGGCGATTACGAGCAGAAATTTGCTTCGACGAGAACGTTCTTAACCTATATGATGACGCATCCCGGAAAGAAACTCTTGTTTATGGGAAGCGAATTCGGTCAGTTTACCGAATGGAACGAGCAAAAGAGTCTGGAATGGTTCATGCTCGCTTACGATAAACATAAAGAGTTGCAGACGTTCGTCAAAGCGCTCAACCATTTCTACTTGGAACATAAAATGCTTTGGGAACTGGATCAGGACGGACTCGCGTTCAAATGGATCGCCGCGGACAATACCTCGGATAACGTTTACGCGTATGAGCGGTTCTCGTCCGACGGGAACTCGTTGATCGTCTGCCTGAATTTCTCCGCGAACGACCGCGATGACTATCGTTTTCCGGTTCGGGAAAGCGGCTACTACAAGCCGGTGTTCACGACGGACGCGCACGAATTCGGCGGCAGAACGCTGTATTCCGACCGCGCGGTCCGCGCCGTCAAGGACGGCTACGGCGGCTGGCAATTAAAGACCAAATTACCCGCGTTGAGTGCGGTCATCTATATCAAAAACAGGAAAGGAAACTGACGTTATGGCAAAAAAGAAAGAGACCGTCGCGATGCTGCTTGCCGGTGGTCAGGGAAGCAGACTCTATCTTTTGACAGAGCATATCGCAAAGCCCGCTGTGAGTTTCGGCGGAAAATACCGCATTATTGATTTCCCGCTTTCCAACTGTGTAAATTCCGGGATCGACGCCGTCGGTGTTCTGACGCAGTATCAGCCGCTCGCGCTGAACGAATACATCGGAAACGGACTGGCATGGGATCTTGACCGCACGTACGGCGGTGTGATGACGCTGCCTCCGTATCAGGCGATGAAACATTCCGACTGGTACAAAGGAACGGCAAACGCGATCTACCAGAATATGCATTTTATCGACAAATTCGATCCGGATTACGTCGTCATTCTTTCCGGCGACCATATTTACCGTATGGACTACGCCGCAATGGTGGAATACCACAAAAAGATGAACGCGACCTGCACGATCGCCGTCTTCGACGTCCCGCTTTCCGAAGCGAGCCGCTTCGGGATCATGAATACCGAGCCCGACGGCAGAGTTTATGAGTTTGAGGAGAAACCCAAGGAACCCAAGAGCACCAAAGCTTCGATGGGCGTTTACGTGTTCTCCAAAAAAGAACTGTATTCCTATCTGATCGCTGACGAAGCGGATCCGGAATCCTCCAAAGACTTCGGAAAGAATATCATCCCCGCCATGCTCGCGGCAGGGGAACGCCTGTACGCTTACGAATTTCAGGGCTATTGGAAGGACGTCGGTACCATCCAGAGCTTGTGGGAAGCCAACATGGATCTTCTCGGAGAGACCCCGAAACTGAAACTGCTGGACGACGATTGGAAGATCTATTCGAGAAACTATACGCTTCCTCCGCAGTACGTCGGCGAAAGCGCCGTGATCAAAAACTCCGTCGTAACCGAGGGCTGTGAGATCTACGGAAAGGTCATCAACAGCGTCCTGTCCGCCGGTGTCGTCGTGGAACGCGGAGCGGTGGTCAAGGACAGCGTCATTTTTGAAAACGTTCATATCTGCGCCGGCGCGGAAGTCAACTATTCCGTGATGGACGCAAATACCGTTGTCGGCGAGAACGTGCACATCGGGAAACCGATCGCCGAGTCTTCCGGCATTACGCTGGTCGGCTCCGGGCTGGATATTCCGGCGGGGACCGTCGTTCCGGACAATATTCGCCTGGATAACGAAGAACTCAAAGAACTGACGAAAGAGGGTGCAAACGCATGAGTACCGTTGCGGTTTTGTTTGCGGGAATGAATGAGCGCCGCGTCCCCGAACTGACGGGAGAACGCACGATGGCGTCCGTTCCTTTCGGCTGTCGTTATCGTCTGATCGACTTCACGCTTTCCAACATCGTCAACGCCGGGATCACAAAGGTCGGCGTTCTGACGCACTATAACTATCAATCCCTGATGGATCATCTCGGGACCGGTAAGGATTGGGACCTTGCGCGCCGCCAGGGCGGTATTCATATCCTTCCGCCTTACGTTACCGTGTCCGGAAACATGAACAATAACCTCTACGCGACGCGTTTGGAAGCGCTGATCAGCGCACGCGACTTTATCGCGGATTGCAAAGACGAGCTCGTTCTGCTTTCCGATTGCGATCTGATCTGCAATATGGATCTTTCCGATATGATCCGCCAGCATACCGAGAGCGGCGCCGATTTGACCGTCGCGGTTACGAAAAAAACGATCGGAAGCGGCATCAAAGACGTCAGCATCGTTCATTCCGACGCGGACGGAAGAATCTTAAACGTTACGGAATTCAACGACAACGCAGACGCGGAAGCGGAGCCGAAAGACGTACAGATGAATATCGTCGTCGCGGATCGCCGTTTCCTGCTCGCGCAGCTGACCGACGCGCTGGCGCACGGTTACACCAGCTTCGCAAAAGACCTTCTTTCGAGAGGTGCGCGCCGATACAACTATCGCGTATATCGCTATAACGGCTATTTCGAGACGATCCGCAGCATTTCCGAGTATTATACGCGCAGCATGGAACTGCTGAATCCCGAGATCAGCCATCAACTGTTCCAGGTCAAGAATTTCCCCGTGATGACGAAAGTGCGGAATTCCGTTCCGACGACGTATTCGGGAAATTCCATGGTCAAGAATTCACTGATCGCGGACGGCTGCGTTATTGAAGGTATCGTGGAAAATTCCATTATCTTCCGCGGCGTCCACATCGGAAAGAACACCAGCGTTGAAAACTGCATCATCATGCAGGACGGCTATATCGGGAACAACGTGTACTTAAACTGCGTGATCACCGACAAAACGGTTACGATCCGTGACGGCCGCGTTCTTTCCGGACATGAAAAACGTCCGTTCTATATCGAAAAGAACGCCGAAGTCTGATCTTTTTGGAAACAAACCGAAAAAGGAAAGGGGATCTCACATGAAGATTTTATTCGTAGCATCGGAATCGACTCCTTTTGCCGCGTCCGGCGGACTTGGCGACGTCATCGGCTCTTTGCCGGCGGCGCTGAAAAAAGCGTCTCCGGAAGACGATATCCGTGTGGTCATGCCTTTGTACGGCAATATGGATCCCGCGTGGAGAGAAAAACTGACTTATTTAACCAACAAACAGATCGTTTTGAATTGGAGAAACCAGTATTGCGGCGTGTTTTCGTTGGTCTATCAGAAAGTAACTTACTATTTCCTCGACAACGAGTACTACTTCAAGAGAGGACAGCTTTACGGCGAATACGACGACGCGGAACGCTTCGCGTTCTTCTGCCGCGCCGTGATCGACCTGCTTCCCACCATTGATTTCTTCCCGGACATTCTGCACGCGCACGACTGGCAGGCGGCACTTTCCATTATCTACCTCAAACGGAAATACGGCTTGATGGAGCGCTACGCGGATATCCGCACGGTGTTTACCATTCATAACATTCAGTATCAGGGAAAATATGGCTTCAATATCCTTAACGACGTTCTGGATCTGATGCCGTCCGATCGGAATACCGTCGAGTGTGGCGATTGCGCAAACTTGATGAAAGGCGCGATCGTGTGCGCCGACCGTGTTACGACGGTCAGCCCGACGTACGCGAAAGAGATCCTGTCTCCGAAGTTCTCATTCGGACTCGACGGCGTATTGCACCTCTATGAAGGAAAACTTTCCGGCATCCTCAACGGTATCGACCGCGGGTATTACGATCCCGCGAAGAACCCGGAATTGCCGAAGAATTTCCATGTCAACGACATGACGGGGAAAGCCGTCTGCAAAGAAGAACTGCAGAAAAAACTCGGGCTTCCCGTCAAACCCGAAACGCCGATCGTGGCGATGATCACGAGAATGGTGGATGCCAAAGGGCTTGATCTGGTTACGCTTGCGGCGGACGATCTGCTTGAGGACGACGTGCAGCTTGTCATTCTCGGCACGGGAGATTACTATTACGAGGATTATTTCTGGCACCTCGCCGATCGACATCGCGATAATTGCAGAGTGATCCTCAAATTTGACAAAGTCCTTGCCAAACAGATCTACGCGGGCGCGGATCTTTTCCTGATGCCTTCCCGCAGCGAACCCTGCGGACTTGCGCAGATGATCTGCTCGCGCTACGGTACGGTACCGGTCGTGCATGAAACGGGCGGGCTGTACGACAGCATCAAGGACGCGGGATGCGAAGGCGGCGGAAACGGCTTTACCTTTGCGTCGTACAGCGCGTGGGATATGCTGTACGCGGTCAGAAACGCGATGAACTGCTACCGCGATCACGCTGCATGGAAAAAGCTGGTACGCCGTGTCATGACGACCGACTTTTCCTGGGACAGTTCCGCGAAAGAATACCTCAAACTGTACGCATCCCTTTGAAACCGGCATAGTCTTTTTGGGAAAGCCCGCGCTTTTTGCGGGCTTCCCGACGAAATAAACAAGTAAAAACGAAATCGGAGAACCTTCCAATGGCAGAACAACTCAAAATCGCCTCCGTGGACGAGGCAATCTCGAACAAACTTTCCCGTTATTTCGGAATCACTCCCGAAGAAGCCAACAAGGAACAAATGTACCAGGCGGTCGTTCTTTCGTTGCGCGACCTTATGGGTTCCTATAACAAGGACCTTTTGCAGAAGACCAAAGAACAGTCCGGCAAAGAAGTTTTCTATCTTTGCATGGAATTTCTGATGGGCCGTACGCTGAAACTGAACCTTTGCAACCTCGGCATCGAAGAGACTTATCGTAAGGTGCTGAAGAAATACGGCTTTGACCTCGGAGAAATCTATGAAAAAGAACCCGATCCCGGGCTCGGCAACGGCGGCCTCGGCCGTCTCGCCGCCTGCTTCCTCGACGCTTTGACGTCGCAGGATTATCCGGCAAAGGGCTTTTCCATTCTGTACGAATACGGTTTGTTCAAGCAGCGCGTCGTGGACGGCGAGCAGCTGGAACTTCCGGACATCTGGCTTTCCAACGGCGGCGAAAGCTGGCTTGTTCCGCGGCAGGATAAAAAAGTATCCGTTCATTTCGGCGGAAAAGTCCGCGAGGAGTGGACGGAAGGACATTGCAATATCATTATGGAGGACTGCACCACGATCGAAGCGGTCCCGTACGATATGTTCGTGACGGGCGGCGGCACCAAAACCGTCAATACGCTTCGCCTTTGGAAAGCACGCGATCCCGACAACTTCGATATGAAAGTGTTCTCGCAGGGACAGTATATCAAAGCGGTCGAAGCGAACACCATGGCGGAAACGATCTCCAAGGTCTTGTATCCGGCTGACAATCATCACGAAGGCAAACTGCTCCGGCTTTCACAGCAGTATTTCCTGGTTTCCGCGTCTTTGCAGAACATCGTGCAGAACCACCTCGCGCAGTATAAAACGTTGGCCAATCTGCCCGACAAAGTCGCGATCCACATCAACGACACGCATCCCGCGCTGGCAATTCCCGAATTGATGCGCATTCTGATGGATCAGCATCATTTCTCCTGGGAAGACGCGTGGGACATCACGACGCACACGATTTCCTACACCAACCATACCGTTCTTCCCGAGGCGCTGGAAGTCTGGAACGAAACGCTGTTCTCGATCAAACTCCCGCGTATCCACATGATCATCAAAGAGATCAACGAGCGTTTCTGCAAGGAAGCGTGGGGAAGATTCATGGGCGATTGGGACAAAGTCGGCAGAATGGCGATCCTCGATCACGGACTTGTCCGTATGGCAAACCTTTCCGTCATCGGATCGCATCACATCAACGGCGTTTCCGCTCTGCATTCCGATATTCTCAAAACGACCATCTTCAAAGACTACAACGATATGTATCCCGCGCGCTTTACCAACGTTACCAACGGCATCGCGCATCGCAGATGGCTTTGCTATTCCAACCCGGAACTTGCGTCGCTGCTGGATGAAACGATCGGCAAGGACTATCGCAAAAACCCCGAAAAACTGTCCGATTTTGCCGCTTTCAAGGATGATGCGTCCGTTCTCGACCGTTTGGAAGCGATCAAAAAGAACAACAAAGAGAGCTTTGCGAAATATATCCGCGATACCAAGAACATTGAGATCGATCCGGAGAGCATTTTCGACGTGCAGGCAAAACGTCTGCATGAATACAAACGTCAGCTGCTGAACGCGATCCATATCATTGATCTGTATTTGCAGCTGAAAGAAAATCCCAACCTGGATGTTCCGCCGAAGACCTTTATTTTCAGCGCGAAAGCGGCGCCCGGTTATTATATCGCAAAAGATATCCTGCGCCTGATCTGTCATATCGGCGCCGAACTCGAAAAAGATCCCGTCATGCGCAAAAAACTGCGCGTCGTATTCCTTGAAAATTACAACGTAACGCTTGCGGAACATCTGATGCCCGCTGCCGAGATCAGCGAACAGATCTCTCTTGCGGGAAAAGAAGCCAGCGGTACCGGAAACATGAAGTTCATGATCAACGGTGCGCTGACGATCGGTACGCTTGACGGTGCGAACGTGGAAATGGCGGAGCGCGTCGGCTCCGACAACATCTTCATCTTCGGGCATACCGCGGATGAGGTGGAGGAGATCTGGAGAAAGGGATACTCTTCTGCGGAGTATTACAACCGCTCTCCCAGACTGAAACAGGCGGTGGACAGCTTGCAGCACGGATACGCCGGCCGTTCGTTTGCCGATATTGCAAAATATCTGATCTATTCGCAGATGGTTTCCGATCCGTTCATGTGCCTTGCGGATTACGATTTCTATTCCGATGCGCATGACAAGATGATTGCCGCGTACGGCAACAGGAAGCAATGGAACCGCATGGCTCTTATGAATATCGCCGGAGCGGGCTACTTTGCCGCTGACCGCAGTATCAAAGAATACGCGGAAAATATCTGGCACGTCAAGCCCATCAAAAAATAATGAACGACTGCTATCAGATCTTAAAAAAGAACGGGACGGAAACGCGCAATTTCGCGTTTCTTCCGGATGACGAGATCCTATTCTCTTTGCGCATTCGCGAAGCCGATTCCGTTTGCTTTTATCTCGGTAACGACGAAAAGGTACTTCTGTCCGCGGAAGTGCCTTTCGTTCGTGTCGAAAACGGTTTCCGCGTGTATGAACATACCCTTCGGATGAAAGACGTGTATCCGGACGGCGCGGGACTGTTTTTCTTTCATTGGGAAGCGGAAACGAAATGCGGGCGCGTCTATTCCGTCGAGGAAGATAACCGCCTGATCCTTTCCGACCGTTTTGCCAATGAGTTTCAGATCACGGTGTATTCTCCGGAATACAATTCTCCCGCGTGGCTGGACAACGGCGTTTTTTATCACGTTTTCGTCGATCGCTTTTATAGGAGCGGGAAATCGGAAAAGCGCGAAGACGCCGTTTATCGCGACGATTGGGACGACGCCATTCCGGAATACCCGCGAGTGCGCGGGCAGTCGTATCCGAACAATACCCATTTCGGCGGCGATCTCTACGGCGTTGCCGAAAAGTTGGACTATTTGCAGGATCTCGGGGTAACGACGCTGTATCTGAGCCCGGTCTGCGACGCGTTCTCCAACCACAAATACGATACGGGCGATTATCTTTCCGTCGATCGTTCGTTCGGCGGCGACGAAGCGCTGCGCTTCCTTTGCGGGAAGTGCCACGAGCGCGGAATGCACGTGATCCTTGACGGCGTGTTCAACCACGTCGGAAACGACAGCGTGTATTTCAACCGATACGGGAAATATTCGTCGCTTGGCGCGTATCAGTCCAAAGATTCGCCGTACTATCCCTGGTTCCGATTCACGAATTTCCCGGAACAGTACGAATGCTGGTGGGGAATACGGAATCTGCCGCAGACGGGAAGAAACAAAGAATTCCAGAACTTCATCTGCGAACAGGTCATCCCGAAATATATGGATCTCGGCGCGGACGGCTACCGTTTGGACGTCGTCGATGAACTTGACAGCGCTTTCGTAGAACAGATCACAGCTGCCGCGAAAGCCAAAAAATCGGACGCCGCCGTGATCGGCGAAGTCTGGGAAGATGCCTCCAACAAGATCGCTCACGACGAAAGAAGACGGTATTTCCAGGGGAAACAGCTGGACGGCGTGATGAACTATCCGCTTCGCAACGGAATGCTTGCATTCCTGAAAGACGGCGATTCCTCGCTGCTTCGCTATGTAACCGACACGCTGTACTGCCATTATCCGCCGGACGCCCTTGCGCATACGATGAATAATATCGGCACGCACGATACGGAGCGGATCCTGACCATCCTCGGCAGCGAAGGCGGTTTTGAAGACGATAACGACGCGCTTGCGGTCAGAAAACTTTCCCCGGAAGCGCGTGCGCGCGCGATCCGGCTGCTTGCCATGGGGTACGAACTTTTTGCCGCGATCCCCGGCGTGCCGTGTATCTACTACGGCGATGAGGCGGGTATGGAAGGATACCACGATCCGTTCAATCGCAGACCGTTCCCGTGGAATCGGATCGACGGGGAACTGCACGACCGCTTCCGGAGGATCAACCGCTTGCGCTCCGAAGAGCCGTTGTTTGCGTCCCGCGTTTTCGAGGTGCTGAACGGGCCGGAGGGGACCTTTGATTTCCGACGCGGCGAGGGCGACGATTTTATGACCGTGCTTTCCAACCGTTCCGGAAAGGATCTGTTCTGGCATTTCGACACGCCCGTAAAGGAATTGCTCTCCGGCGGCAGCGAACAATACGACGTTACCGTACCAAACGATACGACGATGATTTTCAGAAGTGTCGTTCGAACATAAACGAAAAAGCGAAAGGAATGGCTATCAAAATGAACGAATTTGCAAAAAAAATTGCGTCTGACGCAAAAGAACTCGGAATCAAAAAAGGAAGCGTTCTGCTCGTGCATTCGTCTTTCCGCTCTTTGCAGACACCCGGCGTAACGGCACAAGACGTGATCGACGGACTGATGCTTGCGCTCGGCGATGAGGGAACACTCGTGTTTCCGGCGTTGAGCTATCTTTACTGCGGAAAAACGCATTCCAAAACGTTTGATTATAAGCAGACACCTTCCAACGTCGGCTATCTTCCGGAGTATTTCCGCACTTCCGTGGAAGGCGTAAAACGCAGTCTTTGCCCGACACATTCCTGCTGTGCGCTCGGCGCGGAACGGGACACGATCATCGGCGGTCATCATCTCGACATCACGCCCGCCGGCCCGAACTCTCCGTTCCATCGCGTCATGGAACTCGGCGGCTCCATTCTGTTTTTGGGATGCGGCTCGAACTGCAATACCTCGATGCACGCCGTGGAAGAACTTTCCCGCCCGGATTATCTCTTTGAAGATTGCTATACTTATCGCATGATCCGCGAGGACGGAAGCGAATACGAACAGCAATGCTACGCGCACGATTTCCGCGGAGTCTATCAGGCGTATAGTCGTTTGGAAGCGCTTCTGACCGGCGACGCTTTGCGGAAGGGGAATATCCTCGGTGCGCATTGTGATCTGATCCGCACCGTTCCGATGTGGGAGATCGCCGATTCCTGCTATCGAAAAGATCCGCATTATTTCGTCGGAAATATCGAATAAGTGATCGGTTTTTCCCGCTTTTTCCCCGACAGACCGGAAGATAAATCGGTTTTCTGCTGCTTTTCGGAATATTTTTGCCGATAAGGCGGAATTGTCCCACAAATTTTTGTAAAACAGTACAAAAAAATTCAAAAAAATTTCAAAAAAAGGTTGACAATTCCAAAAATTTGTGTATAATCTGAAAGTACAGTTTTGATAAAATATGATCTTTGTATATACAATGATCGTATGTGTTCCGGTAGCGGGGGTATGTTGATGAAAAGCTCCGATTGCCAGGCAATGAATGCAAATGAAGAAAATGTTTTGATTGCCAGGGCGAAGGAGGGCGACGAGCGTGCGTTTGACGCGCTTGTGACTTCTTACAAACGTTTGATACACTTCCATATCTACCGTTCTGCCAATTCACTTCCAAAAGCGGAAAAGGAAGATCTGTTCCAGGAGGGAATGATCGGCTTGCTCAGAGCCGTCAGGACTTATAACGGGACTTCCGCTGCTTTTGCGACGTATGCTTCTTCTTGTATCAGCCACAGCATTATCAGCGCTGTCCGACGTTACATCAAGCAAAACGGTTCTTCCGTTTCATTGGACGATCAGTCGGACGGATTGATATCTGAGAGTTCGCCGGAAAGTGATTTTATTGATCGGGAAAGCGGTTCCATTTTATACGACAGAGTTTTTTCGGAACTGTCCGCATTTGAAAGACGCGTTTTTGAGCTGTATTTATCCGATAGCTCCTATTTGCAGATCGCTTCTCGTCTCGGAAAAGACGAAAAGAGCATTGCGAACGCGGTTTACAGAATTCGGCGTAAACTGAAAGAGATGCTTTCGTGCTGAAAGTGTCAGCTGTATGAATAATACCCTTGCAAAAGGTTATTATAAAAATTCAACAAGGAGTTAAGCAAATGTACGAAGACAAGACTTTGGTTTGCAAAGACTGCGGCAACGAATTCGTGTTCTCCGCCGGTGAACAGGCATTCTATGCTGAAAAAGGCTTCCAGAACGAGCCGCAGAGATGCAAAGCTTGCAGAGACGCGAAAAAGAACGCTGCAAGAGCGCCCAGAGAGATGTTTGAAACCGTATGCGCAGAGTGCGGAAAAGTAGCGAAAGTTCCTTTCCAGCCTTCTACCGACAGACCGGTACTTTGCAGCGAATGCTTCGCAGCAAAGAGAAACAAGTAATCAACTTATCACATAAGTCAGGTTATTTCTCGGGAACAGAAAAGCGCTTTCAAAAGAAGCGCTTTTTTGGTGCTTGCCGAGTATTGCAATGTAAAAAACTGTTTGAAGTGAGGTATGTAAAATGCAACTTCCCGTGAAAGAGCGAATTACCGAAGACGATCTTCAGCTTCTGCGTTATCCCGCGCTTCTTTTGAACGAAGCCCTCGTTGTAACCGGAAGAAACCGTCCTTGCGCGATGTTTCCGATCCGAAAAAGCTGCAAGATCACTCGATATCTTTTCTCAAGAGATATCCTGCGCCTCCAGAAAATGACCACCGGCCAGGTTATCCGTATTTCCTTGAACGTGGACGGCGTTTATCTGGTATTTGCCAAAAAACTCGGCGAGGGGTATTTGCTCGCGCTTCGTACGATCACTGCTCTCGTCTGGGAAAAAGTCGGCGAGAAAGCCGCGATGCTTCCTACCGGAAATGAGCGTATCGGCGACCAACTGAACGTACTTCGCTCGAGTGCGGAAAGCGGCTCCGAGGCGGAGAAAACCCTTCGGAAGAACTTCCTGCATACGCTGCGCTTCCAGATGGTTACGGCCAACCTGTTGAGCGCAAAAATGCGTTCCGATCTTCATCCCGCGGTTTATGAATTGAACGGGCAAGTCAGCGCGTTGATGGATGAAAGCATTTTATTACTGAAAAACGCGGGTTTCCTGCCGACGTATCATCCTTCGGACAAACCTTCCTACGCCAGAATCGACGTGGATGCGCTTCGGTTTGCCGTAACGGAACTCCTTGTCGTTTCTTCCGAGACGGCAATCGGCGGGAAAGTCGTTGTGGACAGCGCCACCGGAATGGATGAATTTACGGTACGTTTTTCGTTTGAACCGTTGATGGACGACGAACTGTACGAGGGAATCCTTTCCGGCGAGTATTCCGGAGAGCTTCTTCGCGGCGCTTACAGCGACGTATTCTTTGATTTGTTCCTTGCGCAGATGATTTGTGAGCGCAACGGCTGGGATTTCCGGGTACGCAGCAGCGGAGAATCCGGGGTCGCCTGCCTGACCGTTGCCATTCCGACGTCGAACGCAGATGCGTTACAGGTCAACTGTATTACCGAATCGGGCGATCTCGTCGCGGCGATGCTGTCCGACCTGATTCTGTGATCGGCGGTATCGGTATGAGATTTGTTGCAACCTGTTTGTTCGGACTTGAAAAACTTGTCGGGGAAGAAATCGACGCGCTCGGCTATCAAAGAGCGGAAACGCTTGACGGACGCGTGATTTTCGACGCTCCGATCGACGCGATCGTGAAATGCAATCTCCGGCTTCGCTTTGCGGAACGTGTTTTGATCTTGCTTTCGTCTTTTCCGGCGGCAACGTTTGAGGAATTGTTTCAGGGAACGAAACGGATCGCCTGGGAAGAATGGGTCGGAAGAGAAGACGCATTCCCGGTCAAAGGCCATTCCGTCAAATCCGCGCTGTTTTCGATTCCGGACTGCCAGAAGATCATCAAAAAGGCGGCGGTCGATCATCTTTCTTCGGTTTACGGCATACAGCGCTTTTCGGAAACCGGCGTAACGTATCAGATCGAATTTTTCATTTTGAAAGATGTCGCGTATATCATGATCGACACTTCCGGGATCACGCTCCACAAACGCGGCTACCGCCCGCAATCCAATGCGGCGCCGTTACGCGAAACGCTTGCCGCCGCGCTCGTTTGTATGTCCAGACCGCGCGAGGACGTCTTGTTTGTGGATCCGCTTTGCGGCTCCGGAACGATCGCGATCGAAGCGGCACTCTATACCAGACACATCGCGCCCGGTCTTCACAGACATTTTGCCGCGGAACAGTTCCCGCAGATCCCGAAAGAAGCGTGGGACGCGGAGCGAAGACTCGCGCAATCCGAGATCCTGCCGGCTTCCACGAAGATCTACGGCTTTGATATCGATCCCGAATGCATCGCGCTCGCAAAAGAGAATGCCCGCCGCGCAGGCGTACAAAACGACATCGTTTTCAAAACCGGCGACGCGTCGCGTTTCCGCTCTCCCGTTCCGGACGCGCGAGGCACCATCGTTGCCAACCCTCCGTACGGCGAACGGCTCGGCGATCTGAAGCAGGCGAGAGACCTTGCCAAAGCGATGGGAGAGGCATTCCGCCGGAACGTTCCGTCCTGGCAGATCTACGTGATCACATCCGACGAGCAGTACGAACAGTATTTCGGACGAAAAGCGGATAAGGTGCGGAAACTGTATAACGGAATGATTCGCTGCAATTTCTATCAGTTCTTCAAAAGGAAAGACAATTTGGCAGGAAATCAACATAAGTGCTAAATTTTGATGA
The DNA here is from genome assembly GCA_018065365.1 of Candidatus Coliplasma caballi. Taxonomy (GTDB): domain Bacteria; phylum Bacillota; class Clostridia; order Oscillospirales; family CAG-382; genus Coliplasma; species Coliplasma caballi. Next base: position 3,403 of record JAGHTH010000184.1, on the reverse strand, counting down.
AACACGTATGTTTGAAAGTATCCTTTAGAATACGGCAAATTCCTCGATTTCACAAAATCAGCACTTGAACAGGCAGAGTGCCAGCAATTTACATTTTGTTCATATTTTCGGGTTTCATAATTCATAAAACTCGTTTAGAATGATGCAAGTAAAAGAGGGCGGGGATTCCGCCCGGAAAAAGTATTCGATTCAACCAATTCGACAGGAGGATTTTTACTATGAAATTAAAGCCCTTGGCAGACCGTGTGGTCATCAAGATGCTGGAAGCGGAGGAGACCACGAAAGGCGGGATCATCCTGACCGGCGCGGCAAAAGAGAAACCGCAGATCGCGGAAGTTGTCGAAGTCGGCCCCGGTGGACTTGTGGACGGAAAAGAAGTTCAAATGCTTGTCAAAAAAGGCGACAAGGTCATTTGCAGCAAATATTCCGGAACGGAAATCAAACTTGACGGCGAAGAATATACCGTAGTCCGTCAGAACGATATCCTCGCGATCGTCGAGTAATATTTGGAGGTAATCATCATGGCAAAAGAGATCAAGAACGGCAACGAGGCAAGAGAAGCACTCGTTCGCGGCGTTGACAAACTTGCAAACACCGTCAAGATCACGCTCGGACCGAAAGGCAGAAACGTGGTGCTTGACAAAAAATACGGTTCTCCGCTGATCACGAACGACGGCGTTACGATCGCGAAAGAGATCGAGCTGGAAGACGCGTTCGAAAACATGGGCGCTGCACTTGTTCGTGAGGTCGCGAGCAAGACGAACGACGCTGCCGGCGACGGAACTACGACCGCAACGCTGCTTGCGCAGGCGTTCATCCGTGAGGGAATGAAGAATGTCGCGGCAGGCGCAAACCCCATGATCATCAAGAAGGGCATTTCCAAAGCAGTCGATTGCGCGGTCGAAGCGCTCGTTGCTTCTTCAAAGCCCGTCAACGGCTCTGCCGATATTGCGCGAGTCGGAACGGTTTCCGCGGCTGATGAAACGATCGGCAAACTGATCGCAGACGCAATGGAAAAAGTTACCGCAGACGGTGACATCACGGTCGAGGAATCCAAGACCGCCGAAACCTATTGCGAAGTGGTCGAGGGTATGCAGTTCGACCGCGGTTATATCACGCCTTATATGGTAACCGATACCGATAAGATGGAAGCCGTCATCGATGACGCGGCTGTTCTGATTACCGACAAGAAGATCTCCAACATTCAGGAACTCCTGCCTCTGCTGGAGCAGGTCGTTCAGAGCGGCAAAAAGTTGGTCATTATCGCGGAAGACGTTGAGGGCGAGGCGCTCTCCACGTTGATCGTCAACAAACTCCGCGGCACCTTTACCTGCGTTGCGGTCAAAGCCCCCGGCTCTGGCGACAGACGCAAGGATATGCTCAAAGATATCGCGATCCTGACCGGCGGCCAGGTCATTTCGAGCGAACTCGGTCTGGAACTGAAAGAAGCGACGCTCGATCTGCTCGGCAGCGCAAGACAGGTCAAGGTTACCAAAGAAAACACGATCATCGTCGGCGGCGCGGGCGATCCCGAGGAGATCAAGAACCGTATCGGTCAGATCCGCTCCGCGATCGAACAGTCCACTTCCGATTTCGACAAAGAAAAACTGCACGAGCGTCTTGCAAAACTCGCCGGCGGTGTTGCGGTGATCAAACTCGGTGCCGCGACCGAAACCGAAATGAAAGAGAAGAAACTTCGCATCGAGTATGCGCTCAACGCAACGAGAGCCGCCGTTGAGGAAGGCATCGTCGCAGGCGGCGGTACCGCGCTCGTTGATTGCATTCCCGCAGTCAAAAAGCTTGCTTCCGTTACGACCGGCGACGAACAAACCGGTGTCAAGATTGTGCTGCGCGCGCTGGAAGAACCCGTCCGTCAGATCGCCGAGAACGCGGGCTGCGAGGGCAGCGTCGTCGTGGACGGCGTGAAGAACCGCAAACCCGGTATCGGTTTCGACGCGTACAACGAAAAGTACGTGGATATGATCGAAGCCGGCATCGTCGATCCTACCAAAGTTACCAGATCCGCTCTGCAGAACGCTTCTTCCGTCGCGTCATGGTGCTGACGACCGAAGCGCTCGTCGCGGACAAGAAGGATCCTGCGGCAGAAGCCGCTGCAAACGCTGCCATGAACGCACAGGGCATGGGCGGCGGAATGTATTGATCTTTACGCCGTAAAACAGGTTCAAAAAAGCAGAAACATCCGTTGTTTCTGCTTTTTTCTTTGGAACTTTGTATTGTATTTCCGAAAAAACTGTGCTATAATAAAGTAAGTTTATGCAGATAAGGAAAAGCAAATGAAGTTTATTCTGTCCTCCAACGATTTTTCCAACCCCGAAATGATCGCCGAAGAAATCGGGAAACCGTTTTCGGAGATTCGCTTGCTGTATATCCCCAACGAAAAAGCCAACGAAAAGCAGATGCGCGGGGATAAATTCAAAGAAAAAATGACGCAGTTCGGGTTTCGCGCCGAAAACGTCAGCGTTTTGAATTATTATCAGCCCGAAAGTGCAAAGGATCTCGATCTTGACGCGATCTTCATGAGCGGCGGCAATACGTTCGGGATTATGTACCGTCTTCGTAAGCACGGCGTTCTGGGATTGATCGAAGAATATATCCGAAAAGGCGTCGTCTATATCGGCGCGAGCGCCGGCTGCCACGTGATCGGGAAAGGCATCGCGCACGTCGCCCCGTTTGATCAAAACACCGTCGGCTTGGAAGATTTTTCCGCGCTCGGTTTGTTTGACGGCATCTTTTTCTGCCATTACGGAGAAGCGCGCCGCCCGTACTATGAAGAAGCGTTGAAAACCTCGGAATGCCCGGTTTATACCATCCCGAACGGAACTTCTCTCGTGATCGAAGACGGAGTTCTCGTACGAACGGTCGTCGGCGAACCTCCGAAAAGAAGGGAAGAACAGAATGATGAAAGCCGTTTTGCTTGACATCGACGATACGCTGCTTGATTTTGACGCGAACGCAAAGAAAGCGCTGGAACTTTGTTGCCGGACGGCAGGAACTCCGTTTCTGCCGGAATATCCCGCCTTGTTCCATAAAGTCAATGACGTCCTGTGGGGAAAGGTCGAAACGGGAGAGATCACGCGCGCGCAGCTTTACGACGTGCGTTTCGGACTTGTTTTTGCGGAATGGGGAATCAGCGCCGCTCCGAAACCGTTTGAAGAACAGTTCCGCCATGAACTCTGTACGCTTGCGGAACACATGGACGGAGCGATCGACCTGTTGGATTATCTCAAAGGAAAATACCTGATTTGCGCGGCGAGCAATTCCGCGTATGAGCAGCAGATCTCGCGTTTGAAGACGGCAGGAATGTTTTCCTATTTTGACAAACTGTATATTTCCGAAAAAGTCGGCGCTTCCAAACCCTCGGAGCAGTTTTTCGAGTATTGCC
>JAGHTH010000074.1 GCA_018065365.1 Candidatus Coliplasma caballi | reverse complement strand
GGTATCAATGGTGGAAAGATCCACCGTGCGCCAGTCGATGTTCTCCCAATCGGTGTCGGGATCGTTGTACAGATCTTCCCAAAGCACCTTCGGCCCGGTGTAAAAGTCGTCCGCGCCGACCTCTTTGGTGTAGTAGATGTAGATGCTTTCGTTTCCGAAGCCGGCGATCCGCAGCGGCTCGGAATTTGCGCGCTGATAGGTCAGCGTTTGGTACTCGAAGAACTCGCCGAGGTCGTCGGACGAGAATTTCACGTTCTTGATCGCCTTTTTCGCGTCCGCAACGCGCTTGAACGCGATGACCACCGATTCCATGTTGCCGGGATCGCCGATCTGCCCGTCCAGCAGGTTGGATTCCACGTAGAACGGGTAATCCGAAGCGCCCGCTTCCGCGGCGTCGGTGTGGAACGCCCGGTCGTGCATACTGACACGGACGATCGCGATGTCCGAAATATAACGGTATTTGTTCTGCGTCGTGGAGAAGTCGTATCGCCTTGCGGCAATGTACTGCCGCACGCCGCTTCCGTACGCCTGCATACAGAACGGCTCAAACGTGTCGTCGGCTTGCAGGAAATATTCCGCCGCGTCCGCTTCCTTTTCGTGCCATTCGCCCTGCCCGGCAGATCCCACCGTGGTGGTCTTCTGCACGCACAGACGGCTGATCGGCGTACCGCTCTTGACGGTGTACAAATAGTAACCCGCGCGGCTGTTCCGCTTTTTGATCAGTTCCTTGTCGCCAAGCGGTTTCCCGTCGTCTCCGAGGTTGAAATCGGGACCCATGGCGGTCAGCGCGGCAAGCGTACCGCGCACGTAGTCCTTTTGCGCGCCGTCGGTCAGCGGAAGCGTGAGCTTGGAGGCCTTCGTCTCGCCCTGCTTCTGCTCGACCACGCGGATGCCGCCCAACCCGTCGTCGTAAACGTCGGTGTAGGAAACGACCACGTAGAAACACCCGTCGGTGTATTGAATCAGGTCTTTCGGCTCTTGATAGTAAACCGCCGATTCGCGCATCACGTCCGGATACGCCGAAGAAATCGGCTGCATCGGCGAAGCGATGTTGACGATCTCCGTGCCGTTCCCCATGGCGTTGATCCGCGCGTTGTCAAACGAACAACCCGCGTCCATCGAGGAAACGATCTGCGCGGACGCGATATAGTTGCCGCGCACCCTGTTCGGAATGGTTTCGTTGCGCACGTAGAGGCAGAACACGTGGCTGTCGTCCAGCCCCATGTTGAACGAAGCGGTCAGGTTTCCGTCCGCGTCGTAACTGTCGTAGTAATACTGTTCCAGCGGATGTACCGATTTCCAGCCCTCTCCGAGCGCACGGTTTACGCGCCGGTCGTTGATGTTCACGTAATCCGCGGCGTCTATGTAATAGAGATTGCCGTTTTTGCCGTTCACGGTCGGAACTTCGGACTTGGAGAACGAGAACGTAATGTCCGCCGCGGTCAGACCGCGCACGCCGACCTGATAGCCGGTCGAATACAGCCCTCTCGCCATCAGCGAAACGCCGCTGCCCCAGCCGGTGTGGTACGCTTCGTCGTCAACGTTCGTAAAGTACGCGTGCGACTTTCGCATCAGCCGCTGCCGCCCGTCGTCGTCGTAATATTCCTTGTCGCCCTGCGAAAGCACCGGACTCGCGACGTAGCCGATCCCGTTTGAAACGATCCCCAAAGGCAGATACGAACTTTTCGGCTCGGCGGTAAAGATGCCGAAGTCCGTGATCGCGCGGATCGGGTTGTAGGTCGTGGTGTACGCAAGGTAGGTAACGTCTTCTTTGTGATTCAAGATCCCGCCCGTCAGATCGTACGAATCAAGAATATGGTAGCCCATCGAATAGGCGTATTTCTGGAGTGTGTTGTTCTTCGCGGAGGGGTACCAGTCCGTCGAGCCGGAGAAGAACGAGATCCCGCTGACGTATTCGGTCGCGTTCGGCCGTTTGCTGTACGGGCCCTCTTTGCCGTACTCGTATTTGAAAGTCAGAAACTTCTGCGTGTCAAAGGAATCGTATTCCTCGCCGTCCCACGAGTCAAAGTCAAAGGCACCGCCGCCGAACAGCGTAACGACCTCCGAATCCTCGTCGATCTCGTCGATCGAATCGACGACCTCAAACCCGTTTGAAAGGATCGGATCGCCGAACACGATCCCCGACGAAGCTTCGATCTGCGCCGTGAACAGCGTATAGGAGAACGCGGTCGCTTCCACCGTGTCGTCGGAAACGTCGCAGGTTTCCAACGGGCATTTTTCCATGCCCTCCGGCAGAACGTTGGCGTATTTGAGCTGCCCGTAATACAGTTCCTTTTCCATCGTACCGTACGCGACGCGGATGTCGCGAAGCGCTTTGTCCGGGTCTTTGGTCGTGGAATAGGCGACGTAAACGAAATACTTGCTGCTCGGCGCGAGGTTGTGTTCGATCACGTAATACCCCTTGGCCATCGCCAGCGAGGACATCGCCGCTTCAGCCGTTTTGCCGACCGCGATGCGAATGCCCGCCACGTATTTCTGGCGCAGTCCGGTCTTGAAAATATGATTCAGCGAATCTTCCGTAAAGAACCAGACGTAAATGCCGCCCACGGTATCTTTGTAGCAGTTGTTGTTGAGGTTGAACGGATCGTACCGGGTAAACTTTGCCAGCGGGCAGCTGTCGTCCGGCCGGGAGGTATTGCCCATGACCGAGCCGAAATAACTGCCGCTCGCGTTGCAGGTCAGCGGAGAGCCGCCTTTCGGGTCGGTGGTATAGTAAAGCACCGTCCATTTTTTCGCGTTGAACCCGTTGATATCCGCCGGGTTTCCGTATTGATCCCGCACGACGTAATAGTTCACGTGCGAGATAACGGTGTTGTTGATGTCCGTCACGCAGTCCATCATCAGCGTCGGGATCGAAGAATAGGTCGGCTTCGGCGTTTTGAAATGTTCCACCAGCCACGCGATCAAAAACCCGAGCGCGACGATGAACACGACGGCAAACGTCGCCGTAAACGCGGCGCCGATGATCAAACTGCAGGTAACGGCGATCCCGCCCGCGCCGATCGCGAGAATACCGCCGGTGGAAAACGCGCCGACCGTAACCGCCACGGCAACTTTATAGATCGTGAACGCGATCAGAACACCCGCCACGCAGCCGGCTGCGACAAGCCCGCACTTGATCAGAGAATCGACGTGTCTCTTTTCGGCGGTCTGGTAGTTGCTTGTTACCTGCGAGTACAGTTTTTCCTCAAACGTCCGCTGCGTCTGGTCGCTCGTCATGGCGACGTTTTCGGCTTCGATCAGTTCCCTGTTCGTATTGTTCCAGACGGAGAACGCCTCCACGTGATCTTCTTCGGTCAGTTCTTTCCCGATGATCTTGTATTTTTCCCGCATCGCGTAGAGTTCTTTCTCGGTAAGCAGCGAAAGCGCGATGACGGTTTCCAGCATATTCGTCCGCAGCGCAAACCATTGCCCGTTGGTCAGCGAGGTGATGATCGGATAGGCGAGCGCGGAATAGATCCAGCGGCTCTGCTCTTTCTCCGCGGCGCTGCTCTTTTCCTGCAGGGACGCACGGTACGCCGTGTCGATCTGCTGAAAGTATTCCGCCAGCGAGAGAGTCGTTTTTCTTCCCTCACGGAGAACGGAAACTTCAAATTTTTCAAGGGTTTTATACAGCCCGAGGTACAATTCGGGGCAGAAACCGCTGCCGTCGATCTCTCCCGTGCTTGCCGTTTTCGCGATCAATTCCTCCTCGGAAAGAGGCGCTTCGTCGGAATTCGTCCCTTTTGCCGATTCCTTGACGGCGCGGTCGTATTGATCGAAAAAGGTCTGCAAAGAAACGACGAACGCGTTGATTTCCTCGCGGTACACCGAAACGGTGTCCTCGTAGATGTTTCGCGTATTCGCGTTGTACGGATCGTACCCGAGAGCGCCGATCCCTTTCGTGATCGCGTCGATCCAGTTGACGTGGTACACGAAATTCGTCTTCAACGTTTTCGGGATCCGGTGGGACGCGTCTGCCGCGCAGATCTCCAGCACTTCGGTAAAGTGGCACAACCCGCAAACCTCGGGAAGCGCGTGCAGGAATCCCGCCAGCGCGCCGCGCGGCGCTTCTTTCAGGAAATCGTAAACGGAATACGCCCCCGACGCGTTGATGTACCCGGTCGAAAAGTCGATCTTTCCTTTCAGTTTCACGCTTTTCAGATACGAAACCGCCGCTTCGGAAAAACCGCCGTTCATCGCCTTGTTCAGAACGTAGATCTGGTCGAAATAATCCTGCGCCGTATCGCTGTCGTCGCCCGGAATGTTCTTCTGCTCGACGTCTTTCCCGTTTTCGCCCTTGACGATCTTCGTTTCCAGCGCGTTGTACGCGTCCGCGAGCCAATTCCCCGCGTCCGTCAGATCGGAATATCCGCAGACGCCGGTTTCGGAAAGGATCTCCGTCCCCTCGATCTTCTGCGCTTCCAGCGTGGTGTCAATGTTCGCGATCGCGATCTGCGTCATCGTGATGTTGGTGATCAGCGTGTTCAGCACGAGCAGCAGTTCTTCGCATTTCTCGGCGGAAATCGAGCCCGTCGTCAGATAATCGCCGAACAGCGGGCCGGAAAATTCTTTGGAAGTCTTCGGCACGCAGAAAATGTTCAGACATTCTTTCGCGGCAACGGCGTTCTTGTTCCCTTTTTTGAGGTTTTCCGTGAACTCTCTGCACGCTCTCTGCATCAGATTCGTCGCGTCCGCGAGTCCGGCGTACATTTCTTTCGCTTTTTCGTAATAACTGTACGGCTCGTACCCGCCGTTCTGATCCATCAAACTGATGTTGGTAATGGCTTTCGATCGGTCGCTCGTCAGTTTGTAGCCGATGTAGGTATATTTGATCTCTTTTTTCTCGTACCCGCCGGCGCCTTCGTTGAGGTTCTGCCCGAAAACGTAATAGCCCGCTCTCGTAATGGCGCTTTTCGCCTCTGCCTCGGTGTAGCCGGTACCGATCATGATGTCGCTGACGTAAAGTTTTGCTCCGTTTGCTTCCCCGAGCGCTTCGCCGGTTTTCACCGCGCGTTCAAACTCCTCCTGCGACATCGAGTTCAACACCCGATCCGGATCTTCTGCGGCAACGACGGTGCGCACAAAACCGGCAAACGCCATGCTGCAGGCAAGCACCGCGCAAAGCGCCGCGCGAAGCATTTTCTTACAGATCGCCCAGATAGCCATTTCAGTCGTTTCCTTTCGCGAGGGAAGCTTTTTTCTTCTTCCCGAGGTAGAGGATCAAAACCGCCGGGATCACGGTCGCCATCGGAATGAGGATCCCGAAGAAGCGGTAGTCCGATTGGATCAACAGATTGTAGCACGCGTGGTAAACCACCGCGCAGATCAGCAGCGCGTAAGTACCCGCGATGGCGAGCTTGCGCCGCAGATAAACGTAGGTCAGACCGTAACCGACGATCAGCGTGCAGATGCCGTGCATCATGCCCGCGCCGAGCCCGCGCAAAAGCGCCCACGGGATCGAGATCGACGAAAGGTCGGACATCATGATGTAGGCGTTTTCCAGAATGGCAAACCCGATGCCGACCATCAGCGAATTGTTGATGATCCGGTTTTTGCCCGGCTTGAACAGGAACACGTAGAACATAATCGGGATCGCTTTGAGCACTTCCTCGGTCAAAGGCGTAATGGTAAAGGTCATCTGCACCCGCGGAATGCCGAGCGCACCCTCCGCGTACCCGTTGACGAACGCCGCCAGCAGACAGATGAACATTCCGATCTCCAGAAACAGCGTCATCTCTTTGGCGTGTCCTTTCATGAACACCAGCCCGAGCGAAAGGGGCAGAACGATGCAGATGAACAGAACGATAATCATTTCATCCATTGTTTTCTCCCCCAATCCAGACAGAAGATCCCCGCGATGCAGACCGCGATCGTAACGTAATAGACCACGATCATCGGTACGATCGACTCGCCCTCAAGCAGATAGGCGCTCGCGTTTTCCAACAGGATGTACAGCAGCGAAACGACGTTCATCGGCTTTGCACCCTTGACGAACCCGGTGCCGTCGTCTTTCATCAGAATGACTTTGAGGTTGAAATAGGCGCATGGCAGCACGCTCGCGTCGATCAGCGCACACATGACCAGATAGAACGCGTCGGTCTCCTGCATCATGATGTCCGAGATCACTTCGGGAACGAGCAGCGCGATCGGAGCGATCCACGCGAGGATCCGACAGTAGCGGTACTTCCTCTGCCCGCCGTCCACGATCGAATCGAACTGTCCGTAGTTCGCGGCGAACATAAACGCGCAGAAACCGCCCATGGCAAGCGCACCGAGGTTGCGGATCACGTACCCGTCCTCGCTGCAAAGCAGCACCAAACTGTTGTTGATATATTCCAGCAGCGCGCAGAAGATCGCCAGAACGCCGATCCGGAAATACAGCGGCGTTTTGTTTCGGAACATCCGGAAAAAACCGTATATGACCGCGGCGATCAGAGGGATCAGCGGCAGCGCGTTCAAAAGCCAGTAAGAGCTGTCCATTCCCACTTCTCCTTTTTATCCATTTATTCATATTATTATATCACGTCTCCAAAAAGAAAGCAATAGCTATTTTTTAATATTCCCCGTTTTTCCCATTTTTTCTGCCGCTTTTCCTCATTTTTTCTCTGCATTCTTTATACGATCGAAGACGGTAAAAGTACAATCTTTTCCTCAAAAAAAGCAAAAGAAAAAACAGGCTGATTTGATTGTCAGCCTGTTTTTATTTACAAGTGCGCACTTACACACCACGCTGTGTGGCGAGTGTCTACAAAACTGTCCCTAAGAACACTCGGCATTTTGCCGACGTTCTTATCACCG
>JAGHTH010000150.1 GCA_018065365.1 Candidatus Coliplasma caballi | reverse complement strand
ATACCGAACTCTGCTTTGCTTCAACCTCACGGAAGAATGTTCCGGGGAGACCGTCACATATCCGACAACGGTTTCGGCAAACGCTTTTTCGGTGCTCGCCTGAACACGCGAGTTCGTACGTTCCACGCAATTCTCCGCGTTCACGTCGTATTTGTCTGCAAAGAATCCGGACAGATACGCAGTTCGGAAATCAACCGCTTCCGAAAAATCAAACGGTTCAATCGAATCCATCAGCGCATCATCCAGTTTGGAAGACCCGTCGGCGGGAACGTTCGCAAACCCCATCGTACCGCCGCGCTGCACCGAAAAATATTGGGTTTCCGTGTAATTGTATCTGGAATCGGACCAACTGCGGACTTTGGTCGCGCGATAACGCATATCGGCTTCCGCGTCGGCATCAAACAACCAGAACGGGACGTAGATCCCCTTGATCTCATCAATATGATTCTCGTCGGAGAAAACGTCCGGCAGTAATTTCTTTCCGAGCAGGTGCTTCCGAAGACCCTCTTTTGCCTGTTCCTTATCCAATTTGAAAGGAAGGACAAGATCCGGTTTCAACTGCCCGGAAAGTCTTCCGGTCATGATCACGGGGTTTCCGCAGAAAGGGCACTCCGTTGCGGCGGTGTTAAGGTCTCCGATGATTTCGCCGCCGCACGAATTACAGACAAACGAACACATTTCGGAATCGTCCGATTCTCCGGATTGATCATTTTCCGCCTGCGTATTCCACGAAAAATCGTTGTTCGCGTCCGTTTTGAGATCTTCGTCGTGCTGTTTGAGCGTTTCGACGTCAAACTCGGTGTCGCAGTACGGGCACTTCATCCTCTGAAGTTCGCTGTCAAAGCTGATCGCACCGCCGCAGCACGGACACTTGTATTCAAATAGATTTTCTTTCAAGAACTCACACCCCTTTGAGCAGAATCAAAAGGATTACTGTTTGTCCTCGTCGTTAAAAGGATCGCCGCATTCCGGGCAGAATTTCGGAGGATTCTTGGGATCAGCCGGTTCCCAGCCACACTTGTCGCATTTGTAAAGCGGCTCGCCGGCGGGCTTCTTTTTCCCGCACTCCGTGCAGAATTTGCCCTTGTTCACAGTGCCGCAGGAGCATTTCCAACCCGCTTCGGGCTTCTTCGCGCCGCATTCCGGGCAGAAATTGCCGGACACTTCCGTGCCACAGGAGCACTTCCAGGTATTCGCGGACTGTTTGGGCTGGTTTTGCGCGTTCTGTGCGCCCATCGCGTAGAGATTCTGCGCGTTGGTACCGCCGACACCCATTGCCATGTTCATACCCATAAAGCCGACCGCTGCGCCGCCTTCGTTTTTCGCGGCATCCTTCATCGCGTCTGCCTGCGCGCCGACCAGCGTTGCGGCAGCCATGTTCGGATCGCGGTACATCGCGTTCTTCTGCGCGGTCTTGATGAGTTCCTGATCTTCCTCGGGAAGCGTAACGGATCCGAGCGCAACGGTCTTGATCTCCAGACCTCTGCCCTCTTTCCATTTTGCCGTCAGAACTTCCTTGAGCGCTTCTTCCAGCTCCGTCGTATGTGCGACGATCTGATTGGGACGAATGCCCATATCGGAAAGCTTTGAGAGCGCGGGCTGCAGAGCGCTGATGAATTCGATCTTCAGCTGACCGTCAATTTCTTCACGAACATATTCGGAAGAAACGTTTGCGCAAACATTCTTATAGAACAGCAGAGGATCCGCGATCGTGTACGAATACACACCGTTGCAGCGAATCGAAACGTCGATATCCAGACCGATCCGGGCGTCAACGACGCGGAACGGAACGGGGTTCGCCGTGCCGAATTTGTTATCGAGGAGTTCTTTTGTATTGAAATAATAAACACGCTGATCTTTTCCGGGGTCGCCGCCGTACGTGAAGCGTTTGCCGATCAATTTGAAGGTTTCCAGAATGGAAGTGCTCAATTTGCCGGTAAAGATCGAAGGCTCCGTAGAACTGTCCCAAGTAAATTCGCCGGGTTCCGCACAGAATTCCACGATCTTGCCCTGTTCCACGATGATCATGCACTGACCGTCTGCAACCGCGATTCCGGATCCGTTGGAAATGATGTTGTCGTTTCCTTTCGTATTGGATGAACGTCCCGTGATCTGTTTTTGACCTTTGCGCATCAGAACGTTTGCGTGAAGTGCTTCACAATAGAAGAATTCTTTCCACTGATCTGCCAAAACGCCGCCGAGCGCGCCGAGTCCTGCCTGAATAAGTCCCATAAGTAAAACCTCCGTTTTTCCAAAATTTTATCTGTATTTATTTTACAATACGCAAAAGAAAATGTCAAGAGGAAATTATGAACAAACAGATCCCCGGACACGTAAGGAATTGACTTTTATTTTCTTTTATGATATAATCCATAAAGACATCAATCCTCTCAAAACGGAGAACAACGCTATGAGCATCCTGACGTGCGATAATATTGAATATGCGATCGGCGTAAAAGAAATTCTTTGCGACGTTACTTTTGCGGTCAATCAAGGCGCAAAAGTCGGTGTGATCGGAGTAAACGGAGCCGGTAAAACGACTCTCTTTTCGATTATACGCGGCGCTCTGGATGCTTCCCATGGGAGTGTATATCTTCAAAAAGGCGCCTCTCTCGGCTGTTTGGAACAGATCAATGATGACAAACAATTCTCCGGGACGATTTACGGAACGGCGATCGAAGCGTTTTCGGAACTGATCGAAATGGAAGTCCGGTTGGAAGACCTCCACCAAAAAGTTTCCGCAGGAGAACAACAATACATTGATCGTTTCACGGAGCTCAACGAGCAATACATCCGCGCAGGCGGGAACGAATACAAAGGCAAAACGGCGGCGATCCTCAAAAAATTCGGTTTCAAAGAGGAGGAATTGCACTCCCCTGCAAGCGTTCTTTCCGGAGGGCAGAAGACCAAACTTCTGCTCGCGCGGCTTTTGCTTCGTGAGCCGGACATCATTCTGCTCGATGAGCCGACCAACCACCTGGACATCCGGGCGATCGAATGGCTGGAAAATTTCATTCGCAATTCCAAAAAGACGTTTCTGATCGTTTCGCACGACCGGTTTTTCCTCGACCGAGTTACGACGGATACGCTGGAGATCGAGCATGGAAAATGTACGATGCACAGCGGAAATTATTCCGCCTTCAAAGAAAAGAAACGTCTGCTGCAGGAAGCGCAGCTTCGGCACTACGAGCAGCAGCAAAAAGAGATCAAACGGATCGAAGCGTTTATTGAAAACCAGCATCGCTGGAATCGCGAGAAAAACATCATCGCCGCGGAGAGCCGTGAAAAAGCACTTGCGCGGATGGTGCGGATCGAAAAACCGCAGGACGCTCCCAAAGGGATCCAATTTCGGATCGCGGAAAGCACGAGCTCCTCTAACGACGTTCTTTCCGTCAGAGATCTGAAAAAAGAGTTTCCCGATACGACTCTGTTTTCCGGGTTGTCGTTTGAACTCAAACACAAAGACCGCCTTTTTGTGATCGGTCCGAACGGCAGCGGAAAATCGACGCTGATGAAAATTCTGACCGGCAGAGAGCGTGCGGACGGCGGCGTTTTTGAACTCGGCTACAATCAGACCATCGGATATTACGATCAGGAGCAGCAGCTTCTCGACCTCGGGAACACGGTCCTCGACGAACTGTGGAGCGTCTATGCCGATAAAACGATGACCGAGATCCGCGCCATGTTGGCGCAGTTCGGCTTTCGCGGAGAGGACGTATATAAGGAAGTTTCCGTATTGAGCGGCGGAGAAAGAGCGCGGCTCTCTATCGCGAAGATGATCTCCTGCGGCGTCAGTCTGCTCGTTCTGGACGAGCCGACCAACCACTTGGACATCGCGTCCAAAGAAACGTTGGAAGAAGCGCTCGCCGCTTATTCGGGTACCATTCTCGCCGTATCGCACGACCGCTATTTCATCGACGCGCTCGCGACGGAAATTCTGGAGATCGACCGGGCAAGATATCCCGAAGGGTTTACGCTGTTCCGCGGCGGGTACGACCGTTTCTGCGAAGCTCGCGAAAAAGAAAATGAGGTCGTTCGCGTTGAAAAGAAAGAAAGCGACGGCAAAAAGTCGTTCGAGGAAGCCAAAAAACAGAAAAACCGCAGGCAATACGCCGAAAAGCGATTCGCACAAGTCGAAATCGAGATCGGCGAAGCGGAGGAACAGATCGGATCGCTCAAGAAGAAGCTTGAAAGCGATGAGATCGCAAGCGACTATCAGATGCTCGAGAAAATTTCCCGTGAGATCGAAGAACGGGAAACCAAACTCAACGCGCTCTACAAAGAATACGAAGATCTCGACCTTGAACTGAAATGAAGAATGTTTTGCGAAACGATCCCATATAATGACCGTGAGATTGTAAGGAGAAAGGGATCGTTTCGTATGTTCGTATGTACCGTTAAAGCATCCAGCATCAAATTCTTTGCCGCTATCCTCGTTTCCGCGCTTCTGTTGGTCGGAATCGTTTCGATCGTTCCGATCATCGACGTTTCCGGAAAGACCGCGATCGCGTCTTTTGATTACAAGAACGTTTCGTCCGTCGAAGAGCAGATCGTATTCCTGACCTCGCTCGGATACAAAGTGGAGCCGTCGCCGGTTTTTCGTGATGAGGTCGTGATTCCGGAAGAATTCGACAGCGTTTACGAAGAATACAACCGGATCCAGAATTCGCAGGGGTTTGATCTGGATAAATACAAAGGAAAAACGGTTACGAGATACTCCTGGATGTTGGTTGGGACGGATTCCCCCACCTACGCGACCATGCTGTTTTATCACGATAAACTGATCGGCGGAGACCTTACGACCATGGGCGAAAACGGCAAAGTAACGCGGTGGGAGAAAGCAAATCCGTAATTCTCTCGGCACTTATGCAGTATGCACAAAAGCCAAAACCAAATTTTAGTCAGTTAGGTACTTACATTCCGCATTGAATTTTGGTATTATATTCAATAGAAAAATTTATGTTGAGGAGTAATGTCCTCACAGGAGGTTCATGCAATGGCAAGTGTACTTTTCAAGCACATGTATAAGAGATATCCCGGCGGTGTTACTGCCGTTTCGGATTTCAACCTGGAGATCAAGGACAAGGAGTTTATTATCCTCGTCGGTCCTTCCGGTTGCGGTAAATCCACTACCCTTCGTATGATCGCCGGTCTGGAGGAGATTACCGAGGGCGAACTGTTCATCGGCGACAAACGTGTCAACGACGTCGCTCCGAAGGACAGAGATATCGCCATGGTGTTCCAGAACTACGCTCTGTATCCGCACATGACCGTGTTTGATAACATGGCGTTCGGTCTGAAACTCCGTAAAGTCAGAAAAGAAGAGATCAAGAAGCGTGTGGAAGAAGCCGCTAAGATCCTTGATATCGCACATCTGCTTGACAGAAAGCCGAAGGCACTGTCCGGCGGTCAGAAACAGCGTGTTGCTTTGGGACGTGCAATCGTCCGTGAACCTCGCGTCTTCCTGCTCGACGAGCCGTTGTCCAACCTGGACGCTAAGCTTCGTGCAGCCATGAGAACCGAGCTGACCAAGCTTCACATCAAACTGAAGACCACTTTCATTTACGTTACGCATGACCAGGTCGAAGCTATGACCATGGCTACCCGTATCGTCGTTATGAAAGACGGTGTCATTCAGCAGGTCGATACTCCTCAGAACCTGTATGACCTCCCCTGCAATATGTTCGTCGCGGGCTTCATCGGAACTCCTCAGATGAACTTCGTGAACTGCAAGCTCGAGCGCAGAGACGACGGCGTTTACATGATGTTCGGTCGTAACGAACTGAAACTGCCGGATGACAAAGCAGCACAGGAAGAACTTCAGGAATACATCGGCAAGCCCGGAAAGCCCGGCAAAGAAGTCATCGCCGGTCTGCGTCCCGAACTGCTGCATGACGAGCCCGTTTACAAAGAGAAGTTCAAGGATACCATCCTGAAGGCAAACGTTGAGTTTACCGAATTGATGGGCGCTGAAATTTACCTCTACCTCAACTTCGGCAACGACGAAGAAGACGAACCCATCAACATGATCTCCCGTGTCTCCTCTCAGTCTCAGGCAAAAGCGGAAGACAATATCGAGATCGCGTTCGACACCACTCGTATTCACTTCTTCGATAAAGAAACCGAAAGAATCATTTGCCATTGATTTGAACGAACAAAAAGCCGTATGTTCATTGAATATACGGCTTTTCTTTTATACTTTTATATTAAAAAGAAACAAGAAAACTTGTACATTTGTCAATGATGTGAGACCAAATTCTGAAAAAATAATTGAGTAAGGTCAGACAATGTTTT
>JAGHTH010000156.1 GCA_018065365.1 Candidatus Coliplasma caballi | reverse complement strand
CAATGTGAAATGAAATAAATCCACCCACGCCCGCAGGCATTTCACACGCCGCAGGCGTATTTCACGCGCGAAGCGCATTTCACAAATCCCGAAAGGGATTTCAGTTTACTGACAAAGTACCCATTTTGAAGAGCCCTTGTCATTATGCACAAACCTTCTGTTAGCCATTGCCTTCCTCCGGAGAGTTTGCGTTCTGCGCAAACTCTAAGAACGCCGCAACCAAACCTCCGCAGGGCAACTACCGCAAAGCGGCGTTTGCCTTCCTCCGGGAGGAAGGTGGCGGCGGAGCCGACGGATAGAGTACGCGTATTCAATCAAATGAACTGTTTTTGCAGAGCAAAAGTTTATAAAACAGAAAGAAACAGAAACCCGAGTACTCTATCAGTCTCGCAGAGCTCGACAGCTTCCTCCCGGAGGAAGCCGAACCTCACCATAAACGCGGGTTGCAAAGCATACGTTTTGCAATGTTTTGGGTATTTTGACGAATGGATTTAAACAGAGGGGTTTGTCAGTAAGCTGAAATCCCGAAAGGGATTTGTTTCGTTGCGGAGTGTCCTTAAGAACACTCGGCGGTTTCTCCCCGCTTTTTTGTTTACGCGCCGGCGCGCTTCATCCCGTCCAGAATGCCCGCCACGTCCGCGCGCGTCAGCTGCTGCCCGGCGTTCAACGCCCCGTCGCGCTCCAGAATGCCCGCCGCGTCGAGCGTAACCAACGCGTCTTCCGCCCACGCAGGCGCGTCCGCGAGATCGGAGAACTCCTTTTTCGCCGCAAGCGACGGCAGCCCGAGCAATTTCTGCGCCATGAACGCCGCGTCTGCCGCGGTCGCGGGCTCGTTCGGCAGGAACTTCCCGTCCTCCAAACGCGCCACCCCTTTCGCGATCGCGTACTGCAAAAAGCCCTTTTTGCCGGAAGAAAGCCCGGCGTCGTCGATCGCCTCGGTGTCCGCGACCGCCGCGACCTCGGTTTCCAGCCCGCGCAGACACATCATCATCACGAGCAAGTCGATTTTGGAAACCTCGCCCTCCGGCTCGAACAGGTATTTCCCGTTTTCCAGACGGTAGGTCATCACGTTGTCCGCGCAAAGACCGATCGCGGCAAGGTGGATCGGCGAGTCTTTCAGGTCGTCAAATAAGATCCCGCTGCCGTTCTTTTCCACATTCAGCGACACCTCGCACTCGCGGGAACACGCCCCGTACGGATCGACCGCCGCAAACGTGAACGAGTCCTTGCCCGAGAACGATTCTTCCGGCAGATACACGGCGCTGTCGCCGCGGAACTCCAGCACCCCGTGCCGCGGGTACGACACCACCCGGAACTCCACCGGATCGCCGTCGGGATCGCTCGCCAGCGACGAAAGCCCGGCGAAGCAGGCGACACCGGTCAGCGTTCCGAGCGAAACGTCCCGCGCCACCGGCGCAAAATTCTCATGCTCCAAAAATGACACCCGGCACACCATCGGCACGTTTTCCCACCCGTCCGCTTTCGCGGTCAGCAGAAACACCGCCGCGTCCGCGTCGCCGGGGATCAGCCGAAGACCGTCCAGAGCCGACGCCGGAACGGTCTGCCCGGAAAGCACCGCGCGCCCGTTGAGCAGCAGCGTGCCCGTTTCGGACGCGGGCAGCGTGTTCACGATGACGTATTCCGGCTTCACGCCGAGCTTTTCTTCAAATTCCGCCGCCGAAAACACCTTGTCTTCGTACCGCGGCGTGCAGAACGACAGCCCCGACGCCTGCTTTTTGCGCAAAAGGTCGATCGCCGGCGAGATCTGCTCCCCGGTTTCCGCCGCCGGCTTTTCCGCGCAGCCGAACAACGCTGCCGCCGGCATCCATACCGCCAAGATCCACGCAAGCACGCGCGCGAAACGTTTTTGTCTGCGATTCGTTTTCATAAAAATCTCCGTCCTTTCGGTAAAGTGTATTGAAAAAGACGAAAAAATATGATACAATGGGGTTGCAAAGAAAATCGGAGGTTTTTATGCAAACCTTACAGCAGCTCATCGATCGATCCCGACGCATCGTCTTTTTCGGCGGCGCGGGCGTTTCGACGGAAAGCGGGATCAAGGACTTTCGTTCGCAGGACGGTCTGTACCACCAGCAATGGCGTTACCCGCCCGAACAGATCTTAAGCGCCGATTTTTTCGACCGCAACACCGAAGCGTTCTACGAATTCTACCGCGCCAAAATGCTTGCGCCGGAAGCGAAACCGAACGCCGCCCACCAAAAGCTCGCCGAGCTGGAACAGGCGGGCAAACTGACCGCGGTCATCACGCAGAACATCGACGGCTTGCATCAGAAAGCGGGCTCGAAAACCGTTTACGAACTTCACGGCTCGACGCTGCGCAACTACTGCCGCCGCTGCGGAAAGTTCCACGGCATCGACGCGATCTTGCAAAGCGCCGGCGTTCCGAAATGCGAGTGCGGCGGCGTCATCAAGCCCGACGTCGTGCTTTACGGCGAGCAGCTTGACGGCGAAACGATCGAGAATTCCGTCCGCGCGATCGCCGAAGCCGACCTGCTGATCATCGCCGGTACCTCGCTGACGGTCTATCCCGCGGCGGGACTCGTCCGCTATTTCCGGAACGGCTCGCTCGTCGTGATCAACCGCGACGAACTCGATGCCGACCGTTACGCCGACCTGGTGATCCACCGTCCCGTCGGCGAAGTGCTCTCCGAAATCAAACTCTGAAAGGAGTAAAGTCCTATGAAACGTTCCCGGATCAACGAAATTTTGCGCGAAACCATCGACTTTATGCGCCGCATGAACTGCAACCTCCCGCCGTTTGCCTACTTTACACCGGAAGAATGGAAGCACAAGGGCCACGAATACGACGAAGTGCGCCGCAATATGCTCGGTTGGGACATCACGGACTACGGCCACGGCGATTTTGACCGGATCGGCTTGTTCCTGTTCACAATGCGGAACGGCAACCTCAAGGATCCGAACAACAAAAAGCCCTACGCCGAAAAGTACCTGATCTCCAAAGAAGACCAGGACAGCCCGATGCACTTCCACTGGTACAAAATGGAAGACATTATCAACCGCGGCGGCGGCAACCTGATGATCCGCGTTTACAACAGCACCCCCGACGAGCAGCTCGCCGACACACCGTAACGGTACAGATCGACGGTCGGACCACCACCGTTCCGGCGGGTACGGTCTTAAAGCTGACGCCCGGCGAGTCGATCTCCCTCCCGCCGCGCCTCTACCACGAGTTCTGGGCGGAAAAAGGCCACGGCGCCTGTTTGATCGGCGAGGTCTCGATGGTCAACGACGACAACACCGACAACCGTTTCTACGAGCCGCAGGGCAGATTCCCCACGATCGAGGAAGACGTCCCGCCGCTTTACCTGCTCTGCAACGAATACCCCGAAGCAGAATAACAAAACAACTTCACAGAAAGGACGTTCCCTCATGAAAAAAGCACTTTCCCTGCTCTTGACACTCGCGCTCCTCGCGGGCGCGTTTTGCACCGTCGTTCCGATGACCGCCTCGGCTTCCGCCGTCAGCTTCACGGTTACGGCAGGCACCGTGGACGCCGCGTTTACGGGCGGCGTGGCGGTTTACACCAACACCGGCTCGTCCGACAAAAAGTTCCCCTCGCTGACCTACCATTTCTACAAAGCGTCGCTGCTCGTGTTCGCCAAAGACGGCCGGCTGATCGAAGCGGGCGGCAATCTGATCGAGGAGAAATACTGCGTACAGGAAAACCTGGTCGTTCCCGCAGGCGGCTTCGCAGTCGCTTACTCGGGCAACTCCCAATTAGACGCGCTCAAAACGTTCGCCATGGAGGGCGCGATGCTCTACAACGCGACGCTTTCCGTTACGCGCAAGGCGACCGGCTCCTATGATCCCGCGACCAAAAAGGTCAAAATCAGTTACGACAACGCGGACCGCACCTACGCCAAAGACGCGCTCCGCTTCCTGTTCGTCGGCAACAGCACGACCTA
>JAGHTH010000175.1 GCA_018065365.1 Candidatus Coliplasma caballi | reverse complement strand
CGCCTGCCCTCCCATGCCGATCGGTCTGCGGATCGACGCGTAGATCCGATTCCGGTCGGCCGGCAGCAAGCCCATCGTTTCGATCGGCTGCCTGCCCGGCGGGAGTTCGTCAAGAAGCGACACATCAAGATCGCCGTACAGGATCAGTGAGAGGGAACGCGGGATCGGCGTCGCGGACATGACAAGCATATGCGCGCGCTCTTTTCGGTCGCTTTCCTCACTTCTGTCCAACAGCAGCGCACGCTGGCGAACGCCGAAGCGATGCTGTTCGTCGGTTACGACCAAGCCCAGCCGCGCAAAGCGCACGTCGCCCTGCAAAACGGCGTGTGTTCCGACCAGCAGGTCGATTTCCCCGTTTTGCAGCGCCTCTTTGACCGCGTCTTTCTGTTTTTTCGGGACGCCCGCCGTCAGAAGCGCAGTGCGGAGCCCGAGCGGCTCAAACCAGTTTTTCAGTTTTTCGTAATGCTGGCTTGCAAGGATCTCGGTCGGCGCCAGCAGCACCGCCTGTCTGCCGTTCCGGGCGCAATATTCCATCGCGGCAGCCGCGACGACCGTTTTGCCGCTGCCGACATCGCCCTGCACCAGCCGCGTCATCGGCGTACTTTCGGAAAGGTCGGCAAGGATCTCGCCGATCGCACGTTTCTGCGCACCCGTCGGCGTAAACGGAAGCTTATCAAGGAAGGACGGCTCCGAAAACGGTTTCATCGGGAACGCTTTTGCGCCGTCTTTGGCTTTCCGCATACTGCGCAGCGCGAGTTGAAAGACCAGAAGTTCGGAAAATGCCGCCGTTCGTTTTGCCGCAAGGAGTTCCTCCGTCGATTCCGGCGTATGCAGGATCCGCAGGGCGGCTCCCCTGCCAAGCAGCCCGTGTGCGCGGCGGATCGATTCCGGGATCGGATCTTCCATGCCGTCGCAGAGCGGCAGGACTGCCGCGACGGCGCTCCGCACCGCGTCCTGCGTCAATCCGGCACAAAGCGGATAGATCGGCAGAACTGCCGGAAGCGGTTTCCCCGTAAGAACGGGCTCCACGTCGGGCGTGTTCATTTCGGCGCCGTACAGCCCCATCATCACTTTGCCGTACAGGCGGTATTTTCTGCCGGGGCGAAGCATCGGGAGCAGGTATTTCTTTCCGAAAAAGGTTACCTGCACGGGCGCGGAAGCGTCTTCCGCCTGCATCCGAACGGTATCCACGCCGCCGTACGTTTTCCCAAGCAGCGGCTGGGCGGTACAGGTAACCACCACGGAATGCACGCCGCCGTCGTTGCAATCGCGCAGAAGTTCCACTTTGCCGCGTTCTTCATACCGTTTCGGAAGAAGATTCAGCAGGTCTTCCGCCGTCTGCACACCCAAAGACGCAAACATGGCTTTCTTTTTCTCGCCGATGCCTTTGATCGACGTAACGGGAGAAGAAAACGTGAGTGCCGTATCGGATCGCCCCTTTCATCGCAAATTTTCTGATAGATAATTATACCGCAAACGCGCGAAAATGTCAACACGGAGTTTTTCTCTGCACAAAAAGAAACGCAGGGGAAAATCCTGCGTTTCAAGGTTTGCGCTTTTGTTTGTCAGTCGTTCAACTTGTACGCTTCGACGCACGCGCTGATTGCGTCTTCGATCGCGGCGCGGTTTGCGTCCAGCGTCGAAACGATATCGGTGCTCTTGTTCGACATCAGCGTGGAAAGCTGAGAAGAAACTTTGCCGAAGTCGTGGATGATACCGAGGTCGTAAACCACATTGTTGAAGATGTAGTTGTCGAGCATATCCTCGGATTCCTTGTCCGACGCGTCGCGCGTTTTCAGCGTGATCTCGTAGTAAGCGGGAGTCAGCGTGTTCTTTGCGTAGCAGCACATCAGTTCGAGCATATACGCGGAGAATTCCGGATCTTCCGCGTTCAGCGGGATCACGACGCCGTAAGCGTATTTCGCGGAAGACGGCGTGTAATAGGTATCCTGTCCGTCAAACATCAGAGGAAGCGGAACGATACCGAATTCATCCGCCTGCTCGTATGCGCGCAGTTTCTTGATCGCGGAAAACGCGGTCGTTCTGAACAGGCAGCGGTTTTCGCCGAACACGTCCAGAGAGGTTACCCAGATGTTCTGCACCTGACCGGACAGACGCTGATTGTTCATCGTCCATTCATCGTCGCGTTCCAGCAGCGAGAGGGCTTTCTGCGCAACGTTGATGCTGTTTTCGTTCTTGCCGAGAGCAAGTTCGGGCAGGTCGGAAGCGTTTTTGCTGATAAAGCGTTCGCCGGAAGCGAGGTAGTATTTTTCCGCGTCCGCGTCGGAAGTCGAAAGTCCCCAGGTATCCTTGTAGGTCATTCCCGCTTCGCCGTCGGTATCCGCCGTCACGATTTCGCCCATTTCGTACATCTTATCGAACGTCCACTCTTTTTGGCGAACGAGATCGTACAGATTGCCGTATTTCTCTTCGATCTGCTCGGAGTACATTTCCTTGTTGAAGGTCAGCGCGATCGAAGTGATCTTCTGCATGATGGAGATATCGCCGGTCGTAAAGTACAGGTTGCCGCCGATGCTCAAGCTCTCGCAGGCGGAATGATCCCACCACGGAGCGTCAAAATGGAAATAATCGGTAAAGTCGTTGAGGTTGTAGAGCATACCGTCCTGTGCGAGAGCCGCGCAGGCGCCCATGAACGGCATTGCCGCGTCAAAGGAATGCATTCCGGTCGAGAAATCGTCCACAAGTGCGTCGCGCACGTTCGGAACAAGTTTGCCGACGATCTTGACGCCGGTTTCGGACTCGATCAGGTCGTTACGGACTTTGACCGCGTCCTTGATCGCGAGTTCGGTCGTGTCGTACATCTGTTCGGGATCGATCTCCTCGGAATAATAGGTGGATTCTTTTTCGTTGCTGTAAACAGCGACCTTGAATTCCGTCTGGGTAAAATTGAACTCGGGCATCTTCAGGTTGACGAGCGAATAGTTGCCTTCCGCGTCCTTATAGATGTCCGTTTCGCTGCCGGACGTTTCGGAAGTCGTTCCGGACGTCGTGCCCTGCGAAGTTTCTTCTTCGCCGCCGCAGGAGGTCAGCACGAGTGCAAAGACCGTCAGCAAGCAGAGAAGCATTGCGAATACGCGAAGCTTTTTCATAAAAATCTCCTTATTCTTATTTTTTTCAATATTATAC
>JAGHTH010000181.1 GCA_018065365.1 Candidatus Coliplasma caballi | reverse complement strand
TCTTCCGTCAGTAACCCCGCCCCTCTCCAGAACGCCATCGCCGCCTCGGCTTCCCCGGGCGTAATGCCAAGCGCGGACGAAAGCGCCGCGGCATCGGCTTCTTTTTCGGCGTAAAGGTACAAAATGACCTTCAGTTCGGGCAGCGTCGCCGTTTTCAATTTGTCTTTGATTTCCGCGGGCAGAACGATCAGTTCGTCCGCGGGGGTTTTGATTTTCATTCCGATTCCCACCTTTTTTAGTCTGTCTCTGCTCGGCAGACCTCTATACGCATTCTGTTTCTTGCCCCGACTTTTCCGTCGGCGTACAACAAATATTCAAGTTTCAGTTCGTACGGCAGCGCTTCCGTGTCGGGAATGTGCGCCGAAACGCCCTCGGTCGCCAGCGAGAACGGCATGACCTCGGTCTGATAAAAACAATCGTGTTTCACACCGCGCTCAATGACCATCTGCGAACGCGTCGCGCCGCTTCTTTTGACCGTAACGACGCCGTCCTGCGCAATCACGACGGAGGTGCGGCACCTGCCGAGTCCCGCTTCGTCGGGCTCCTCGTAGCAGAGCTTGATTCCCTCGTCGTCCTTTCGGAACGTGCCGCGCACGCCTGTTTCCACGGTGTCTTCCGCGGAAAACGGATTGTCCGGCGCAAACTGCTCCGTCCGGATCACAATGCTTACGTCCATCTCAATACGCCTCAATGTCGGTGTGGAACGCCCGCTCGACAGGTGCGCCGAGGAACAATTCCGCCGCTTCGCCGAACGCGACCGGATCGTCGCTGGTAAAGAAGGTGTCCTTCCCCGTTCCCGCACGGTCGCCGACCAGTGCCGCCATCGTCCGCGCCGCTTCCTCGCCCGCGCTGACCTGTACCGGCCCGGGCAGAACGTCCGCGATCACGTCGGACAGCAGCGGGAAATGGGTACAGCCCAGGATCACGGCGTCCGGCCGGAACGCCGAAAACGGCTCCAAATATTCTTTTGCGATCGCGGTCGCCGCAATATCGCCTTTTTTCGTGTGTCCGTTTTCCGCCAGCGGCACGAACAGCGGGCAGGCGGCTTGCCGGACCTCCAGCGTCGGATCGATCCGCAGAAGCGCGTCCTTGTAGGCGTTGCTCCGCACGGTCGCGGCGGTGCCGAGGACGAGAACGCGCCCGTTTTTCGCGCGAGCGATCTCCGACGCCTTTTCGGACGCGGGCGAAACCACCCCGACGAACGGCAGATCAAACGTCTCCTCCAAAAGATCCAGCGCGTTGGAAGAAACGGTGCCGCAGGCGACCAGCACCGCGCTCACGTTCTGAGAAAGCAGAAAGCGGGTGTCCTGCAAGGCAAACCGACGGATCACCTCGCGGGATTTGCTCCCGTAAGGAACCCGCGCCGTATCGCCGAAATAGACGAGATCGCGCCCCGGCAGCAGTTTCCGCAGCGCGCGGAATCCCGTAAGCCCGCCGAGTCCCGAATCGAACAGACCGATCGATTGCATTTCTTCCATAAAACACGTTCCCTTTTTGCGTTTTTGCCGTTGACTTTTCCCGTCGGATATACTATACTGTAACCGTAGTTTTTCCGCGTATGTGAGAGAAAAGGATACTCCCGGCATTTTACCTTTTCTATCATACCATAAAACAAGTGTCAATTTCAATAGCGAAAATGAAAATTTCGAAAACTTTTTTGAAAGAACGGACGGAATTATGAAACGGATTGTGATCGTCGGAGCGGGCCCCGCCGGTTTGATGGCGGCGATCGCCGCGTCGGAACGGTCGGCGGAACTCGGGATCGCGTGCGAGATCACGCTGGTCGAGAAGAACGCTCTCGCCGGCAAAAAACTGAACATCACGGGAAAAGGGCGCTGCAATATGACCAACGCCTGCACCCGCGACGAATTTTTGGAGAACGTCCCGGTCAACCCGCGTTTCCTGTACGGCGCGCTCGCGAACTTTTCTCCCGACGACACGGTCGCGTTTTTCGAGTCGCACGGTGTCCCGACCAAAGTCGAACGCGGCAGGCGGGTTTTCCCGGTCAGCGACAACGCCAAAGACGTAACGGCGGCGCTCGTGCGCACCGCGAAAGAAGCGGGCGTGCGGTTTTTGCAGGGCAGCGCGCGGAAGATTCTGTGCGAGGAAAACGTCGTTACGGGCGTTTCGGTGCAGACCTCCCGCGGCGAAACGGTGCTTCCCTGCTACGCGCTGATTCTCGCGACGGGCGGCGTTTCGTATCCGCTCACGGGCTCGACGGGCGACGGCTACGCGATGGCGGAAGAACTCGGGCATACGACGGTCGAGCCGAAACCCTCGCTCGTGCCGCTGACCTCCCCCGATCCGTTCTGCAAAGCGTGCATGGGGCTTTCCTTGCGCAACGTCGGGCTTTCCTTCGAGAAAGACGGCAAAACGCTCTACGAAGAGCAGGGCGAAATGCTGTTTACCCATTTCGGCGTTACGGGCCCCGTGATCCTGTCCGCGTCGGCGCACCTGCGGAAAGGATTTCCCGTTACAATGCACCTCGATATGAAGCCCGCGCTGGACGAAAAAACGCTTGACGCGCGTCTGCTGCGCGACTTTTCGGAAAATCCCAACCGCGATCTGCGCAACTGCATGAACGGATTGCTTCCCGCCAAAATGATTGCCCCGTTCCTCTCGCGGATCGGGTTGGACGGCTCGGTCAAGGTCAACGCCGTTACCAAAGAAATGCGCGCCCTGCTGCTGCACGGGCTCAAAGATCTGCCGCTCCGGATCGGCGGCACCCGCCCGATCGCCGAAGCGATCGTTACGAGCGGCGGCATTTCGGTCAAAGAGGTCGAGCCGGCGACGATGCGTTCCAAAAAAGTCGAAGGACTGTTCTTCGCGGGCGAGCTTCTCGACGTGGACGCCTACACCGGCGGGTACAACCTGCAGATCGCGTTCGCGACGGGACGCCTCGCGGGCGAAAACGCCGTCCTTTGAACGAAAAACTTTTCCGAAACTCTTGCAATTCTACCCCTTATATGATATAATAAACTGTTATGAAATGTCTGAAAATCGGAGAGGAATCGCGTATGTCGGACAAGCGGACAAAAACCGTCTTTCTCGGAAAATTCCCCACGGAAGTGAGGGACTTTTTCGCGTCGCAGGGAATGTGCTGGGACGACGCGGAAGTCGCCCTTTCCTCCGATCTTTCGACCGACGGCGTGGACTC
>JAGHTH010000004.1 GCA_018065365.1 Candidatus Coliplasma caballi | reverse complement strand
CCCGAAGCATTGCACGGCGGCGGTCACGCCCTCCTCTTTCTCGACCTCGCCGAGCGAGCGGACGCGATACCCCCGGTACTCCCGGTCTCTGACAAACCCGTCGGAAGCGAACACCCCGCGGATCTTCACGCCTTTTTCTTCCAGATACGCCGAAATTTTATCCGCGCCGTCGCCCGTCCCGTACAGATACACGGGAAGCCCGCGTTCTTTCAAGATCTCGTGCGGCTCTTTCAGCGACAGCAGGAATTCCGTCAGTTCCCCCATTACACGACCTCGTCGTTGTACGGTTTGAACCCGACGCCGAACACCGCCGACGCGCCCGAAATGATCATGAACGCGTGCGGATCGCACTGCGCGACGAACTCTCTCGCCTTGGGAAGCTGCTTCGGGCGCAGGACGCACATGATCACGCGCTTTTCCTTGCCCGTGTACGCGCCGAAGCCCTGCAAATAGGTCAGACCGAGGTGCTGATGCCGCATCAGTTCTTCCGAAAGTTCCTCGGGTTTGTCGCTGACGATATAGACCAGACGCGCACCGTCGGTACCGTACAGCGTGGTGTTCATCATATAACTGCTCGCGACCAGCCCGACCACCGCGTAAAGCACGATGTCGATCTGTCGGAACACGATCAGCGTAACGGTCAGCACGACGAGGTCAAGCCCGAAATGGATAATGCCCATTTTCATGTGCGGAAACCGCTTGTGCAGCGATTTCGTGAGAATGTCCACGCCGCCCGAAGAAGCGCCCGCACGGAACAGAAAGCCCATCCCGGAGCCGAGCAGTGCGCCGCCGAGCAACGCGTTCAGAAGCAGGTCGTCCACACCGAGATGCATCCCGGCGAACAGGTCGATCAGCGGCGAGGAATACGCCAGCACGAACGCCGTAAAGCCCATGAATTTCGCCCCGAACCGCCACGTCCCGTAAATCAGAATCGGGATATTGAGGATCAGGATGAAAATACCGGTACCGATGACGGGGAAAAAGTGGTTCAACAGCATGGCGATACCCGCCACACCGCCTGCCGACAGGTTGTGCGGATCCAAAAACATCCCAAGCCCGGCGGCATACACCGTCGCGCCGAACAGCACCAGCCCGAATTTGCGGAAAAACTTTTGCAATCTCGTTTTTCTGTCCGCCTTTTTCATCGCTTTTTCTTCCGCCGTGCGTGCGGGTTTTTTATTCTTCTTTTCGACCGCTTTCGCGGTTTCTCCGTTTTTCTGTTTCCGTTTCATACGTTTCCCGTCCCGTGTCCGTTTCGTTTTTCGGTACGCCATGCCCAAAACGGCGCATTTCGTACCAATATACTATCATACCCTTTTTTTGCCGTTTGTCAATACCGAAAAACACTTTTCCGCCCGCTGCTTCCATTCTTTTTTTGTTTGCCGCGCGTGCGATTGACAAACGCCGCCGGATATGCTACAATATTCCCGAAAAGCACGGAACATTTTTTTGAAAAGAAGGCAGGAAACACCATGAACGTTCTCACTTTCGGCGAAGTCCTCTGGGATATTTTCGGCGACGAAAAAAAGATCGGCGGCGCGCCGTTCAACTTCTCCGCACACCTTGCGCGGCTCGGCGCGGACGTTACGTTCGTGTCGGCGGTCGGCGACGATCCGCTCGGGGAAGAAACCCTTGCCGCCGTCCGCGAGATCGGTCTGCGCACCGACGCGGTCGCGGTTTTGCGCGGCAAAAAGACCGGCTATTGCGCGGTAACGCTCGAAAACGGCACCCCGCGTTACGACCTCGCGCGCGGCGTTGCCTACGACCGCATCCCGTTTCCCGCCTCCCGGTCCGGCTCCCGCCCGGACGCGCTCTACCTCGGAACGCTCGCTTCCCGTGAGGGCGAAAGCCGCGACACCGCGCACCGCCTGCTTTCCGAAAGCGGCGCGAAAGAGGTCTTCTTCGACGTCAACATCCGCGGGAACGACTGGTCGGAGCCGCTGATCCGCTCGTATCTCCCCTACACGACGCTGCTCAAACTCTCCCGCGAGGAACTCTACGCCTTTTCCTCGTTCGGATCGGACGGCGAAACGGTCTGCGCCGAGGTCTGCCGCGTGTTCCCGAATGTAAAGCAGGTCGTTCTGACGCTCGACAAGGACGGCGCGACGGTCTATGACGCCCGGAAAAAGATGTTTTTCCCCTCGCCCGTTCCGCAGAGCAAACCCGTCTCGACCGTCGGCGCAGGCGCCTCGTTTTCCGCCTGCTACCTCTACAACTACCTTTCCGGCGCGCCGACCGAAAAATACCTCGCCCGTGCCGTCGCGCTCAGCGATTTCGTGGTAACCGAACTCGGCGCCGTTCCCGACTACCCCGCGGACCTGTGGGAGAAGATCAGATAACAAAGGAAAAAAAGATTACGGAGAACGATCGCACCCGATCTTCTCCGTTTTATTTTTTGATGGGCAATTTCCCCTTTCCTCACATAAACTGTCGATGAAAGGAGGTCAGACGTATGGCATGCCTTGACAATATGTTCGGCGGCAACAACAACAGCTGTCTGCCCATCATCCTCATCGCGCTCATCATTCTCTGCTGCTGCAACAACAACTGACTCCCGTTCGGGACAACAAAAAAGCGGCTTTTTTGCCGCTTTTTTGTTTGCTTATTCTTCGTCTTCGACCTGCACGGCCGCCGGCTTTTTCTTCTTTTTCTTCACGACGACGGCAATGATCGCCATCGCGCCGACACCGGCACCGAGCAGCCCGAGCAGCCACAGGACCGATCCGTTCGCGAACACCGAAGCAAACCCGTTGGAAGACGCTTGCTCTGCGAACGTGTATTTGATCGGATCGCGGATCAGCGCCGGCGCGGAGCCGAGCTTTTTCCACTTCGCGTACGATCTCGTTTCGGCAAGTTCGTTCAGCAGCCCGAGCGGAGAAGTCGCGCTCGTCATTTTGCACTGGCTGGCGGTAAAACCACGCCCGTGCGAAGTGTCCGCGGGGCCTTTTCCGTTCAGATAACAGCAGTTGATGAACGTACTCGTCGCGTCTTTTGCGGCGATCGAGCCCGCGTTTTCTCCCGCTGCGACCTTTCCGGACGAGAAACAGTTCTCCACGGTCAGTTCGTTGGGAAGAATGGGCGCGGTGTACGATCCGCCGGACAGCCCGTCGGGCAAAGACCGCCTGCGTTCCGATTCTTCTTCGGTGTAGTCGTTTCTTCGTCTGACCTCGCCGCCCAAAATGCCGCCCGCGCTGCCGGAATCGGCGCTCACGGAAGCAAAGTTGGCGCAGTTCGCGATCAGTTTTTTCAGATAATCGCTCGTCTTTCCGACGATCCCGCCCGCGTTGGATCCCGCCGAAACGGATCCGCCCGACTCGTTGGAGCAGTTCAGAACGTTCGTCTCGAACACCATCGAGCCGAGGATGCCGCCGGCAATGTTTCCGTAGATCTCGCCGGCGTTCAGGCAAAGGTCAATGTTCGTGTAACTGCCTTTGCCGACGATCCCGCCCGCGTACCCCTTGATCGAGGTAACTTTCCCGTAATTGCAGCAATCGTACAGCGTCGATTTTTCGGCAAACCCGACGAAACCGCCGGCAGGAATGCCGGACGCGGTCGAAACCGAATTGACCGTCGCCTCGGAAATGCAGCCGCGGATCGTGGAATTGTAACACGTTCCCGCAAACGCGCCGAGGTATTTGACGGACGCGTCCCCGGTGTTCACCGTCCCTTTGACCGTGAGGTTCTGAATCGTCGCGTCCCGCAGCGAAGCAAACAGCCCGGCGCAGTTTCCGCCGGAAATCTTGACCGTTACGAAATGATCCCTGCCGTCGAAGAAGCCGCGGAACGGATGCCCTTCGTCTCCGAGCGGCGCAGGGAGCGCGCCGGTCAGATTCTTTTGCAGGATCAGGTATTTTCCATAGAAATCGTTGCCCTGCAGCAGCTCGTCGGAAATGTGCTGCAATGCGCTCGCGCTCGTGATCAGATACGGGTCTTTGACCGTGCCGGAGCCGGGAAGGTACCCCGTTTCCGCCTCCTGCAAACTGACCGCCGCGCAGTTCAGATAATCGCTTCCGCCGACCGCCCAGGTTGCCCAGCCGTCCGAAGACAGTTTGTTGTCCGTAATGTAATTGTTCATGCGGGCAGCCAGTTTTTTACCGCAGTCTTCCGCGGAAAGCGCCGTCCCGTGCGTGTCGGAAATGCCGTCCGACAGGTAGAAGCACTGCGAGAACTTCCCGCCGCCGTTCCCGGTCGTGATCGGCCCGTTGTTGCTGCCTTTCGCGATCGCTCCGGCGTTGAAACAGCCGGTAACGGTCAGATTGCCCTCCGCGTGATCGATCACGCCGCAGCCGTTGGAAGTCGTAACCGCGCCGTAGTTGCCGCAGTTTTTGATCGCCACCGGGATGTCGTTGAACGTCGCGCCGACGATCCCGCCCGCGCGGTCTGCGGACGAAACGAGCGTGCCGACCGTTCCGTTTGCCGTGTTGACGCAGTTCTGCACCGTCCCGTTGTGAACGACGGCGGCGATCCCGCCGACGTATCCGCTCATCACGGTAACGGGCGCGTTGTTGACGCAGTTTTTGATCGCGACCTGTGAGCATTCCGCGGCGATCCCGCCCACAGACATGTGGGAGCCGTAAATTTCGCCGTGGTTGGCGCAATTTTCAATGACCGTGCTGCCGGTCGTGTGTCCGGCAATGCCGCCCGTCATATAATGCCCGCCGATCTTTCCGTTGTTGACGCAGTTTTTGATCGTCGTATCGTTTGCGAGTCCGGCAATGCCCGCCGTGCTGTCGGCAGAGCCGGAAACCGCCGCTTTGTTCCGGCAGTTCTCAATGGTACAGCCGTCCGCGAAACCGACGATCCCGCCGGTGTTGTTTCTGCCGTGAATTTCTCCCTCCACGGTCAGATCGTGAATGTTCGCGCCCTTCGCGTACCCGAACACCGCCGTAAAATCTTCTCCGTTCGGAAGAATCAGCTCGATCGTGTGTCCGTCGCCGTCAAAATCGCCCGAGAACGGACGGTAATAATACGCGTCTTCGAGCATGTGATGCAGGTACTTGCGGATGTATTGATCGATCTTTGCGGCCTGATAAACGAGCGAACTTTCCTTGTCCGTGTAGGAGCCGGCGGGAATATACATCCGGATGTTGTTCGTCAGTTTGAAATATTTCCCCGCGTAGGTGCTGTTCTGGCCCTTTGTATTCTGAGTAAACCAGTTCATTTCGTAGCCGTCGCTGATCAGATAGGGATCCTCTTTGGTGCCGTTCCCTTTGAAGAACGAATCGACCGCGTCTTCTCCGTACGCCGACAGCCCGGATCGGAAGCATTCGTCTCCCGCAATTTCTGCCGACAGGATCCACCCGCCGCGGAACACCGAGTCCGTTACGGAACAGCCCGATGCGTTCACATAGACGGCGTGTCCCTCGTTGTCCCAGCTTTCGTTGCATTCAAAGGTGCAGTTCCGGATCGTTCCGTTGCCGTACTCCATGAAGACCGCCCCGCCGTCTTCGGCGTAATTGCGGTAGAAATCGCAGTTCGTAACCGTGTTATAGGAGCCGCCGAGGAAGATCGCACCGCCGTCGTGGTCGCCGCCGTCATCCCGCAATACCGCGAGATCGTGCGCTTTTCCCGCCGTGCAATCGTAGAAATCGAAACCGGTAAAGGTGTTGTAGTTGCCGCAGCCGGACGCCATGGACGCGTAGATCGCGCCGCCGTCCGAAGCCGCTCTGCAGCCGATGATCATCGTGCGATCGTCGTAATTGTCGCCGCCGAGAAAACGGTTATGCTCGCCGTCCACGAACAGAAAACCGCCGTCGCTGTCTTCGGAATAGCAATTCGTCGCGATGCAGTTTTCAAAGCGGTAGGTGCCGTAGTCGTCCTCCACGTCGATCACACCGCCCTCGTTATACGCGTGGCAGTTCGTAAACCGGCAGTTCCGGAACGTAACGTCCTGGGAATCCTCGCGGGTGTAGAACACACCGCCCTCCGTCCCGGTCGTGTAGCAATTTTCAAACAGACAGTCTTCGATTTCGATTTTGCAGCCGGGCAGCCACGCGGCAACGCAGGTACCGCCGTGCGTGGAGCCGCAGCCGGAGAACGTAACGTTCCGCATCTGCAATTTCGTCCCGGTCGTGTCTTCCAAACCGGTATCGTTCGTCCGCACCTGCAAATTGACGATCCCGAAATATCTCTGGCTCGGGTACAGATCCGAATAGATCGAGTCCGCGTCGGAATAGCAGTCCTTGAACGTAACGTGGTCGATCGTGATCGTTCCGCCGCAGCAGGCGATCGGAGAGGTGTCGTTCTGCTTGAACGTCATCGTCCCGTTGCTGATCGAAATGTCGTGGTAATTCGCGCGCGTACCTTGCATGGACGCCGTTAATTTGCGGTCGTAATTCGTTTCCGTAACCGTCCAGGTATGCCCGCCGAGGTCAACGGAGAGCGCAAAATCGTCGTTCCGCAGGAAATTCGAGGTCGTCAGATCGCCGTAAAGCTCCACGTGTACCGCGGACAGCACCGGATCCGTCTCCTCGCGCTTGTAACATTCGTTGAGGGTGTTGACCAGCACGCTCGCGTAAACACTGTTTTTGATCTCGTGCGTAACCAAGCCGTCTTTTCCGTTCGTGTTCGTGTAAATGCAGTAGAATACCCCTAATGTTCCCCCGGAGGACGCCGCCCGTCCGGCAACGATCGTCGCCGCCGACGTTCCCGCGAGTATCCCAACGCACAAGAACGCCGCCGCTATTTTTTTGAGAGCAGAACGAATTTTCATCTTCATTTCCTTCCTTTACGGGAACTTTCAAAAAAGGGTCAATCTTCTACCAGAATCTCGTACGTCGTCTGCGCGTTTCCGAGCGTAACCGTCACGGAAAACACGCCCGCTTCGGTAAATCTTCCGCTTTCGTCCAGCTTGCAGAGCGAGGTGTCGAACACCGCTTCCGCCAGTTCGGGCGCGTCGCCGAAAAAGCTCGCGCGCGGCTTGTTCGGGTTGTTGTAATGCACCGACACCGTAACGCCGCGTTTCACACCGTCTTCGGTGTCGTAGGAAAGCGAAAACGCCTCCCCGACGTGAAAACTCCCGAGCGAACGCCGAAACGGATCTTCCGCCTCGATGAACAATGTCTCGGTTTGCACGACGTCGATCGTGTAAGTCGTGCTGACCGTAACGCCGTCCTCGGAATAAACCGCATTTACGGTCTGTTTTCCCGGCACGGAAAGGTCATAACCCGAAAACGTAACCTTTCCGGAATGGGAAAGTTCCTCCGACAGCGTACCGTCGGAATAGATCGCATAAACGCTCGGAACGCGGGAATGCGTCCCGGTTTCGTCCGAAAACGTACTGTCGAACTCGTCGCCGGTGTAGTAACTGCGGTCGGTCAGATGTTCTTCAAACAGACACGCCAGCTGCTCCACGCGGCGCGTCTCCGCGCCGCAGGATGCCAGAAGCACCGCGGCGCAGAGTACGAAAAGGGCAATGCCCGTAAAGCGCGTCGTATTTCGTTTACGCTTGCTCATCGACAGGCACTTCTTTTTTCTTCTTTTTGGCAGCCAGCGTGATAAACGTGCCGCCGAGCGCACCGAGCACGAGTCCGCCGCCGCCGAACGCAAGCTCCGCGTTGTCCGCAAAGACGCTGGCGGGCAGGTTTTTGAACTCTTTGTCGGTGTAGTGGATCTTGAACAGGTATCTGTTTTCGGTATCCTTCAGCGTGTTATGGCTGTTCTGATACCAATACATCAGGTTGGTAACGACGTTGTTGAAATTCGTTACCGGGCTCACGCCGGATTCCTGCTTCGTGGAAACCTTCAAGCTGTCCACTTTGATCGGGTTCATGCGGTGGATCTCTCCGCTTTCATCCATATAGCAGAGCCGCTGATCTTTCGAGGTATAGAGCGCAACCCATCTGCGGCTCGACCCGGCAAGCGACCAGTTGTAAATATCCATGACCTGATTGCTCGTATCGACCTCTTTTCCTGCGTCGGAATCATAAACCGTCGCGGGCTGGTTGGGGTTCTTGACACCGTAGTAGTACACATATCCTTCTCCGGTAACCATTTTCCCTTCGCTGTTGATCCCCTTATACACCTGGTCTTCCGCCGAGCAAAGCACGCGCGGGATGGGCTCATAGTCTTTGTAACCGTGCGAATAAATGAGGTAAACGGCAAGAACAATGAGGAAAATGATAATCAAAGCAATCGTCACGGCAAGAATAATATTTCCGGCAGAGAAGTTTGTGAAGAGAGCCGATGAAAACCATTCGGACACGGCCGTCGAAAAACCGCCCACTGCTCCAGTTGCTACTAGAGAAGCACAATACCCCATCGTTCCGATCAAAGAGACCAGAACGCCGAGCCCTGCCAGGCCACCAACCACGATGGTTGAAATTTTCAGAGCGTTGTTGGTTTTGGCTGAAACATGTTTTTTTTCAAACGGCGATTCCCCGCTGTAGCGCGCGTATTCCAGCGCGTGTTCCGTCATCGCGATGCCGTCGGGATCGTAGAGCGAGCGATCCACCCCGTCATAGACGGAATACTTTTCCTCTTTGGAGAACGCTTCTCCCTCGATCTGATACTCCGAGAACTGCTCGATATAGGTGTCCGCGTCGGTCATGGCTGTGAGTAACAGTTCGGTGCTGCCAAGCAGAAGCAGCGAGCGCTGACCGGGAGTCAGAGCGTACATCAGCGGATAGTAGTCCTCTTTGTCCAGTTCTTCCGGATCCGCCACCATGATCAGATCGTACAGCGAGTCGTATTTGTTCAGCGGGTACTGCGTGCTGCGCAAGTCATTGTAGAACGTGTGCCCGTGTATCCATTTGAGCTGCTCATCGGGATACAATCCCTCAAACCAGCGGCAGAATTCCGAGTATTTGCCGCCGACTCCGTTCGGATCCGCGCTCCATCTTTCCGTACGGATCTCCGCGCGGAGTTGTGCGTTTTCCTCCTCGGTAGCTTCCGGATCGCATCTTTCCCAGAAGATTTCGTCCTGGGCTGCCTGCTCGGCTTCGATCTCCGCGGTAAACGGATGCGTCTTTTCCTGGTTCAGGAAATATTTGATGTCATCCCGCACGTCTCCGACCTGGCCTTTGAAGATCTTGACCTCATCTTTGTAGTCCATTTCGTCCGAAATGACGAATTCCTCACCGTGACGGCACATGGTCTCGGTGTAATCATTCAGGAATTCCAGCCAGCTGGAATCCGTCGTGTCATTGAACGACACCAACAGCAGCTGTTCGACGACCATAATGATCTCAATGTTGCCCTGCATGAACATCGTGGACAGCATATCCACGCTTTCGTCCGTCAGTTTTCCTTTTTTATCAAACTGCGCTTCTGTAAACAACTGCGCGACGCTCTTTCCGGAGTCGTCCTCGACAAAGCAATCGAGGATCTCGTAAATCGTCTTGGTCAGTTCTTTGTTCTTACGCTTGTTGTCCTGGAATTCCTTGATCGCGGGTGCGAGCGATTTGACGTAATCCTCCGAAAGATCCTTCTGATCTTCCAGATAGCTCGCGTACTTGCTGTAACTGTACCCGCCGCCCATTTCCATCGTTTTGATGTCGTAGATCGCGTCTTCCTTTTTGTCCGTCGTCTTGTAGCAAAGGAACGTCGAAAGCTTCGTGTCCTTGTCTTCCGGGTTCGGCGTAACCAACGGCGTCTCCAACACCTTGAAACCGGCGCCGGCTTTTCCGAGCGCCTCTTTGTAATCCTTCGCGGCAACGACCTGCAATTCGCTGATGTACGGGTCTCCTGCGGCGCTGACGCGCGTAACGGGGTTCTGGAACGCCATCAATACTGCCAGCAGTACCGAAAGAACGGCGATGCAGAACGTTTTTTTGAAAATGGTTTTCATCATTTGTTTCATGATTTGTGAAAACTCCTTTCCATATTATATATTATTTTTTTCTTTTTTCTTTTTGGAAAGCGCAACCCACGCGGCTGCGCCGAGCCCAACGACAAATACGCCGAGCAGCGTGAGCAGAACGGGAAGATTC
>JAGHTH010000100.1 GCA_018065365.1 Candidatus Coliplasma caballi | reverse complement strand
GCCAGATCCTTTTCGCATTCGGCGGCGAGAGAAAGCAGTTGTTTTGAGAACTCCATGGCTTATTCGGCTCCGTTTTCGATAAACGCGATCAGCAGATCGGCACACGCTTTGAGGTCTTTCATATCAATCGTTTCCACAGGGGAGTGGATGTATCTCGTCGGGATCGAAATGCAGCCCGCAGCGCATCCGATGCCCGCCATCTGCATGGAAGACGTGTCGGTGCCGCCGTAGGGAAGAACTTCGTACTGATAGGGGATCTTTTTTTCTTTCGCGAGATCGGTCAGACGGTCAACGATCAGCTTGGAACAAAGCACGGAACTGTCCTTGATTTTGATCGCGGCGCCTTTTCCGAGTTTGGTAACGTCGTTTTTGTTGCCGCATTCGTCCGCTGCGGTTACGTCCAGCGCGATCGCGTAATCGGGAGCAACGCGGAACGCGGCGGGCTTGGAACCTCTGCATCCTACTTCTTCCTGGACGGTAAATACGAACCAGGTGTCGTACGCGGGTTTCCCGCATTGCAACGCCGCGTATGCCGAAACCACGCACCCGATGCGGTCGTCGAACGCTTTTGCCGCGTAACGCGTACCGCCGAGCTTCTGCAGCATCGGAACGACCGCGCAAACGTCGCCGACGCCCACTTTCTTTTCCGCGGACTTCCGGTCGGAAGCGCCGATGTCGATCACGAGTTTGTTTGCTTTGAGATCCTCGGGTTTCACACCGCTTTCGGCAACGATGACACCGTAAACGCCGTTTGCAAAACGTACGCGCTGGAAAGACGACGCGACCGCGTTGATGCCGCCGACGTTGGAAACGTGAATGAAGCCGCTTTCTTCAATGTTGGTAACCACAAAGCCGATCTCGTCCATGTGGGAAGCGATCATCAGCTTCTTGGAAGAATCTTTTCCTTTTTTCAGAACGAGCAGGTTCCCCATCGGATCGGAAATGATCTCGTCGGCAACGGGAGCGAGTTCTGCTCGGATGATCTCCGCAAGCGGTTTTTCCAAACCGGTAACGGAGAACGCGCCGGTAAATTTTTTCGTCAGATTCAGCATAATTCAAAACTTCCTTTCAATGATCGTTTTCGTCATGGCTGCAACAGCCGTCAGGTCTTCTTTTGCCGCAACGCTGCAGGCGGAATGGATGTATCTCGTCGGTGCGGAGATCGCGAGCACGCGCGCACCGCACGCTTCTCTCTGGTAGGCGCGGGCTTCGTTGCCTCCCGCGACGGTGTTTTTGAGTTGGCACGGGATGCCTTTCTCTTTTCCGAGTTCCATCGCGAGCTTCACGAGTTCCTTGTCATAAACGGTACTGTTGTCCATGTGCGAGATCACGGCGCCGCCGTGGACCGTGCAGGCGGCTTTTTCGGCGGGAGTGCCGCAGATATCGCCCGCCGTCGTGGACTCCAGAATGACCGCGATGTCGGGATTCAGCTGATAGCAAACCTCTTTTGCGCCGTCGCAGCCGATTTCCTCGCAGGTGTCAAACGCGAAATAGGTGTCGTACTCCAAATCGGAATTGATCAGTTCCACCATGACCGCGCATCCAAACCGGTCGTCGATCGCCTTGGATTTGATGAGCCCGTTTCCGAATTCCTCGTAGTTCGGGCAGAATGTCGCGCAATCGCCGATGCGGACGCGCTTTTCCGCGCTTTCTCTGTCGTAACAGCCGATGTCAACCCGCATTTCGTTGATCGGCTCGCATTTTCCGATTTCCTCTTTGGTCTGAATGTGGATCGCTTTGGACGCCACGACGCCGACGAGGTTGCTGCCGCAGAACATGATCCGCCTGCCGCTGACCACGCGGCGATCGATACCGCCGACGTTTTCGATGCGAACGTATCCTTCTTCGTCAATGTAGGAAGCCATGAAACCGACTTCGTCCATGTGCGCGGCAACGACCAATTTCTTGTCGCGGCGCGCCCGACCTTTTTTGAAAACGATTAAGTTTCCGTTGGGATCGACTCTCCACTCCGCGCCGCTGTCTTTAATATCTTCGATGATCCGTTTCCGCATGGGCTTTTCCATGCCGGAGGGAGCAAGGATCGAGCAATAGTCTTTCAGTCGTTCAAAAAATTCCATTATTCTTCCACCCCCTGATAACTGCCGATGCTTCGCAGAAATTCCGCGAGCAGCTTCGCCGTTTCTTCACAGTCGCGCAGATCCGCGACTTCGTTTGCGGTGTGCATATTTTTGAGCGGGATCGAAAGCAGGACGGTCGGAACGCCGCCGTGTCCCGTCTGGATGACGTTGGAATTCGTTCCCGTCGCGCCGGGTTCCGCGAGGAATTGCAGCGCGATTCCGTTCTTTTCCGCAAGCGTTCTCGTGAATTCGGTCAGCTCGCGGTTGGTCTGCGCGGAATAGGAGAGGGAGC
Organism: Candidatus Coliplasma caballi; assembly: GCA_018065365.1. Classification (GTDB taxonomy): domain Bacteria; phylum Bacillota; class Clostridia; order Oscillospirales; family CAG-382; genus Coliplasma; species Coliplasma caballi. Next base: position 5,514 of record JAGHTH010000100.1, on the reverse strand, counting down.
AGCCCTTTCCGATCTGCACGGCCTTCCGGGCTTCTCTCGCGCCCGGAACGTAAGCGTTGCAAACGTCCAGAACGATCGCGTAATCGGGAGCGATGCGGTATGCGGTGGTCATCGCGCCCTTGTAGCCGGTTTCTTCGCCGGCGGAGAACTGAAACGCCGCGTTGACGCCGATATCCTCGCCCTCGACCAGTTCCAACGCCCGCAGAATACACGCGGCACAGATGCGGTCGTCGAACGACGGACTGACGATAACGTTATCGGAAAGCTTTTCGCAGTCCGCTTTGAAACCGACGAACGTTCCGACGCGCACGATCTCCTCGAGTTCCTCTTTGGAAAGCCCGGTGTCGATCGAAAGATCGTCAATGGAAAGCTTCTTTTCACTTTCTCCCGGCTCCTGCAGATGCGGCGGTTTGGAAGCAAATACGCCCGGAATGGTGCGCTTGCCGTAGATCCAGACTTCCGACGCGGAAAGATTTTTCTCTGCCGTGCGGCCGACCATCATGACTTTGAGAAAGCCGCCGTCGCAGATCTTGGTAACGATAAAGCCGATCGTGTCCAAATGTGCGTCAAACAGAACGGTTTTCGCGTTCTTCTTTTTGGATTTTCTGATTCCGAAATAGGAACCGACGGGTGTAAACCCGAAGTCGTCGAACTTGCCTGCGAGCGTCTTTTCCAGATAGGGAAAAGAGCGGCTTTCGTCGCCGGACACTCCGGGGATCGCCGTCAGTTCTTTTGCGATCTCGTAAATACGGTCCATGTTGTATCTCCTTTTCGTTTATAACTCTTTCACAAGTTGCTTGAACACGTTTCCGCGTTCCGCAAAATTTTTGAACAGGTCAAAACTCGCTGCGGCGGGGGAAAGCACGACGCAATCGCCGTCTTTCGCAATCGACGCGGCTTTTTTGACGGCATCCGCAAAAACGCTTTCGCGGCAATAGTCGGTAAACCCCACGTCCGTGAGTACGGTTTCGATTTTCTCCGCCGTTGCGCCGCACAGAACGGCGTATTTGACGTGATCCCTGAACAACGGCCCGAGCGGCTCCAACGGAATATGCTTGTCGTAGCCGCCGCAGATGATGATGACTTTCTGCTTGAAGCTTTCAAGACACGCTTTCGTCCGCGACGGGCTGGAATCAATGGTTGAATTGTAGAATTTCACGCCGTCCTTGACGCGAACGAGTTCACACCGGTGTTCCACGCCGCCGAACCCTGTCGCAACGCTGCGGATCGCTTCCTCGGTAACCAATCCGTCGGTCGCCAGGATCGCCTCGGAATAATTGTAGCGGTTGTGTCTGCCGACGATGAGAATATCGTTGTCCGGAAGAAGCAGCTTACCGTCCTTGTGAATGCCTTTCTCATCAAACCACACGCCGTCCGGAATGGCTTTCCGTCCCGAAATGTACCGCACTTTCCCGTTTGCTTTTGACGCGTATCTTTCGGCATAAGGATCATCTGCGTTCAGGATCAGCGCGCCTTTTTCATTCTGGAACGCAAAGATGTGTTCTTTCGCCGCGATGTATTCTTCCATGTCAGTGTGCCAGTCGAGATGGTTGGGCGCGATGTTCGTAACCACGGCAATGTCGGGCGAGCGCGTCATTTTGAACAGTTGGAACGACGAAAGTTCCACGACGGCAAAATCTTCTTTTCCGATCTCGCCGAGTTTTTCAAGCAGGTTTGCGCCGATGTTTCCGCCGAGATGTACTTTGTGGCCTGCGGCTTCCAGCAATTTTGCGATCAGCGTGGTCGTCGTAGTCTTTCCATCGCTGCCCGTAACGCCGATGATCTTGCAGGGACAGTACTTGAAGAATTCTTCCATTTCGCTGGTCAGACGAACACCGCGTGCCGCCGCTTCGCGCAGCCCGTCCAGATCGGGACGGACGGCGGGGGACAGAAAGACGACGTCTTCGTCGATGTTTTCAAGATAAGACTCTCCGCAGAGGAATCTTACGCCGGCGTCGGAAAGCGATTTGTTTTCGGGGGATTCTCCGATCGGCTTTTTATCGCGGACGGTGCAGTCGATGCCCGAAGCGAGAAATGAACGCAGGATGGGCAGATTGCTGACCCCGAGCCCGACAAAACCGACTTTGCGTCCGAGAAAGGACGCGATGTATTCCTGCTGCATGAGAAACTCCTTTCAAAGTAACGGGTATTCATCTCTATTATAACTGTTTTGCAAAAATAATCAATAGGAAAACCCGTTTTTTCGGTTGACAAATTCCTTTTTTTATGATATGATGCACATACCGTTCCAGACAATCGCGCTGCATGAGTTTCATGGGTGAGGAAAGTCCGGGCTCCACAGAGCAGGATAACAGATAACGTCTGCCGAAGGCGACTTCAGGGCCAGTGCAACAGAGAGATACCGCCGTGCGTTTTGTACGGTAAGGATGGAAAGGCGGGGTAAGAGCCCACCGGCGCGTCGGAGACGGCGCGGCCATGTAAACCCTATCCGGAGCAACACCCTCCGAAGCGATAGCTTGCTCGGCTGCTTCACGGGTGGCAAAGAGCCGTGCGGCGACGTACGGCCAAGATAGATGATTGTCCAATACAGAACCCGGCTTACAGAAACGGTCGAAGATTGCCTTTTGCGTATTTCGCAAAGGTTTTTTTCGTTTTCGGGGGAAGCAGGCGCTAAAAAACGGCTGATTGCGTCAAAAAATCCCTTGACAAAAAGAACGGAATGCTCTATAATAATACTGAAAAAGAATGGATGAGGTAGAAAAAAGTGCTGATACAGTTGGAACAGGCAAAGCTTTCGCTCCGCGATCTCGAAACGGGACTCAACGATCTCAAAGCTTCCATTAAATACGACTCCCTTACGCAAGAAGTGCAGGAGCTTGAGGCGGTTACCGGCGAAGCGGGGTTCTGGAACGATCCGAAGAAATCTTCCAAGATCTTAAAGAACCTCAAAATCAAGAAATCACTGCTCGAAAATTATACCAAACTCCGCCGCTCGTTTGATGACGTTTCGGTGCTGATCGATATGGCGATCGAAGAAGACGATCCCGACAACGTTGAGGATGTTCTCGCGGAATTGGAAAAGGTGCGCTCTGCATACGAAGAACAGCGTATCGACGTTCTTCTCTGCGGCGAATATGACGGCAACAACGCGATCATCAGCATTCATCCCGGTGCCGGCGGAACGGAAGCGCAGGACTGGGCGGAAATGCTTTACAGAATGTACACCCGCTACGCCGAGCGCAAAAAGTTCAAACTGAAAGTTCTGGATTATCTGGACGGCGATGAAGCGGGAATCAAGAGCGTTTCGTTCCTGGTGGAAGGCGAAAACGTGTACGGACACCTCAAGAGTGAGTCCGGCGTTCATCGTTTGGTCCGTGTTTCGCCGTTTGACGCGGGCGGAAGAAGACAGACCTCTTTCGCGTCCGTTGAAGTGCTTCCCGAGTTTACCGACGAGAACGACGACATCGAGATCCGCGACGAAGACATCGAGGTTGTGGCGCACCGCTCCAGCGGCGCCGGCGGTCAGCACATCAACAAGACCGACTCCGCGATCCGTATCACGCATCTTCCCACGGGTATCGTGGTCGGCTGCCAGACCGAGCGCAGCCAGGTGCAGAACAAAGAGACCGCGATGCGTATGCTCAAGAGTAAACTCCTGGAGATCAAAGAGCGCGAGCATCTGGAACGCGTCGAAGACATTACGGGCAACAAAATGAAGATCGAGTGGGGCAGCCAGATCCGTTCCTACGTCTTTATGCCCTATACGCTTGTCAAGGATAACCGTACCAACTGGGAGACCGGCAACATTCAGGCGGTCATGGACGGAGACCTCGACGATTTTATCAACGAATTCCTTAAACTGTCCTGCAAAGGGACGGAAACCGACTGACAGATTCGATCAAAGAAAGGCAGGGAACCAAAATGAAAAAAATCAAAGTGATCGCAGGGATCAGTCTGATCGCGCAATCCATGCTGTTCTTCATCCTGTTCCTCGTCTATTGGAAGAAGTCGAAAAGCATTGCCAAAACGCTCGCGGTGTTTTCGTCCGTGGGCGGTGTCTGCGGCGCGCTGCTCGTTCTCTCCGAGCTGAAAGACAGGAAATGGAAGAAACGGCTTGACAACGAATTGCAGACTTTTGACCGTGATTTCGAAGAAATCTTCGGGCCGGATGATCCTGCTTGTTCGTTTGGCGACGCTTGACCGAAAACCGAATCCAAAAAATCAGCACTCTTTATACGAGAGTGCTGATTTTAACATTTAAGAAATAATTTTCAAACAAAAAACACAAAAATTACGCTTATAATAGACGCATAGATCGTTCAAACGAGAGGAGAAACACAAAATGGCAAACGGAGCACTTTCGGTCGATACCGAGCATTTGTTTCCGATCATCAAAAAATGGTTGTATTCCGAAAAGGATATTTATCTGCGCGAGGTCATTTCCAATTCCTGCGACGCGGTAACCAAGCATAAACACCTCGTTTCTCTCGGCGAAGCGGCGGAGAGCGCGGCAGAATACCGCATCGACGTCTATGCCGACAAAGAGGAAAAGACCATACGCGTGGTTGACAACGGCATCGGAATGACCGGCGAGGAAGTGGAGCGCTACATCAACAACATCGCACTTTCCGGCGCGGTTGATTTTATTTCCAAATACGAGAGCGAGGGCGGCTCCGGGATCATCGGACATTTCGGACTCGGGTTCTATTCCATGTTCATGGTCGCCGATAAGGTCGTGATGGAAACCAAATCCTACACGGATGCGCCGGCTGTTCGCTGGGAATGCACCGAGGCAGGCGAATACGAAACGTCCGACGGAACGCGTTCCGAACGCGGAACGGACATTACGATGTTCTTGAACGATGACGAGGTTTCCTATCTGAACCACGACACGCTTGCGGACATTCTCAAAAAGTACTGCTCTTTCATGCCGACGCCGATCTATCTGCACGATGGCGACAAGGAAGAACAGGTCAATGAAACGCTTCCGCTCTGGCAGAAATCTCCGTCAGACTGTACCGACGAGGAATACAAGGAATTCTACAAAAAGCAGTTCCATGATTTCTCCGATCCGCTGTTCTGGGTTCATATCAACGCGGATTATCCCCTCAACTTCAAAGGGATTTTGTATTTCCCGCAGCGCAAGAACGCTTACGATCCGCAGGAAAGCGAGATCCGGCTGTTCTATAACTCGGTGTTTGTCGCTGACAATATCAAAGAGGTCTGCCCGGAATTTTTGGTCAACCTCAAAGGCGTTCTGGACTGCCCGGAACTTCCTTTGAACGTGTCCCGCAGCTATCTGCAGAACGACGCTTACGTTCGCAAGGTTTCCGCGCACATCGTCAAAAAGGTTTCCGACCGCCTGAATCAGCTCTTTACGCAGAACAGAGAAGAATACGAGAAGAATTGGAGCGGACTCAAGCCCTATATCGAATACGGCTGTATCCGCGACGCGAAATTCTATGAAAAGACCGGCGACGTGGTGCTGTTTGAGAAAGCCGAAGGCGGCTGGTCAACTCTGCCGGAATATGCCGACGGCAGAGAGGAATACAC
>JAGHTH010000093.1 GCA_018065365.1 Candidatus Coliplasma caballi | reverse complement strand
GTATGTAGTTTTGAACTGATTGGACGAACCCATAAGGCGCCTTCCGGTTTCATGATTGTAGGGGGACGGAAAAAGAAAACTCCGGCCCAAATTCTCGTTCGTATTATAACCGATACGTAAGAATTTGTAAACCGGAATTTCTGTTTTTTTACAATAATGTTAAAAAATAAGTCAAATTCGGGCTTGTCAAGACAGCTTTTTGATCTCTGTCCCGGGATAATAGAAGCCGAGAATATAACGGTAACTGTATCCCTGCGACGCAAGGATCTCGGAACCGTTGGAACTGAAACCGACGCCGTGGCCTGTTCCGTGGCCGTCCATGGTCAGCAGATCGGGTGTCCGGCTCTCGTTCGTACCCGCAAGAGAGAAGGTCTCCGCAAACGACTAGAACGCGTGGTACTCGCCCTGTGCGTCCACATACCCTTCCGCCTGTTCCTGCGTAACCGTACCGTCGGCATTGACGATCGGCGCGTTCATCGTGTAGGAAAGCGTGAAGTTTCCGCTCTGTACACCCAGCGCACCGCGGATCGGCATCGCGTTTTCGGTATAAACGACGTTGCCTTTGCTGTCTTTGACGGACAGCAGCGTAACGTAAGAGGAGCCGTACGGATCGGTACTTTCGATCGTCATTTCCTCAATCGTCCCGGTCAACGCCGAAAAGGCGCTTCTGGAATGGATATAATCGTTGAATTCTTCTTTGGTAAAGACCTTTTGCCAGCTCGAACCGGGGTTGTTTTCGTTCTCGGGGAGCGCAACGGAAACGAGGTAGGGAATCTCCTCGCCGCCCCACGCCGCGACGGAAGAACAACTCGTGCCGCCGTTGCTGTTGTGGTACAGACAGACGATCGGCTTTCCGCGGTAGGCAACGTATTCGCCTTTGGTGGAATCCACGATGCTGTCGTTTTCCGCGTCTCTGCGGTAATTGCCCATATATGCCTGGCAGCAACTGCTGGAACAAACGTCGTATCCGTGCGCGCTATGCTTGTGTTCCATCGGAACGGTACGCACCAGAACGGAAAACGCGCGGCGCGTCTCTTTGGTCTGGTTGGTGCCGATTTCGTTTGCCATTACGCATTTGACGTAGGTTTCCAGTTCCAGAACGTTGATGATCCGGATGTTCGGAACGGAACTGATCTCAAAAAAGCCCGGGTACGATTTCTGAACGTCGGAGTTGGTGTAGATCAGAACGTCTCTTTCGTTCTTTCCGCAAAACGCCAGCGCGGAAGTGCCGGTGTATTCAAGCAGCAACTTTCCGGTCTGCAGATCAAGGATCGCAACGCCGCCGGAAACCGGCTCCGTCGCCGTTCCGTTTTTCGCGGCTTCCTCTTTCGAGAAATAATTGCCTTTGCGGACTTCATAGCAGCTGCCGTCGTAAGCGACGAATCCGCCCGAAGCGGCTGCGGCGCTTTTTGCCGCGGAATAACTCGAGTACCCGCCCGAAACCAGAACGTGATACGCGCCGTAATTGCCGGAATCGGATGCGCGCCCGGTCGCTCTGCCGTTATTGACCTGTACGGAATAGTTGCGGTCGGGGATGATCGCGATGCCGGTTTCGGATAATTCGAATCGGCTCACAAAGGCGTTGCCGGTGGAACTTCCGAATCGGAATCCCGCGTCGCAATTCATGGATGCTACGCGTAGCGTGCTGCTGTTTTCCGGAACGGCAAGCCCGATCCGGACGAAATTGCCTTCTCCGGCGGCGTCCGCTTTGGTTTCCTTCTGAACGGAAAGCATCAGCGGAAGCAGCAGGGATACGCAAAGCAGCAGAAGCGCGATGGACTTAATGTGTCGCATAAGTGCCTCGTATCGTGAAAGCTGCGTGATCGCCGGTTACGACGATGTACGCAACGCTCTCCGCTTTCGTCTTATAGTAAATATGCCCGGGCTGCAAAAACGTACCCGATCCGCATTGCTCGGAGGAGGAAAAGTCGGTAAAACCGGCTTCGTCCTCGTCGGACGCGCAGACCGTAACCGCGTTGCCGCCGCGGAAAATGACCTCGGTCCCTTCCGCGAGGGAAATGACCTCGCCGCATTTGAGCGTGATCTCCTCGTAGTCCGAAGAAATCGTCCCGCCCATATTTCCGATCTCATTTAAGATCTCCTGCTTGAGTTCTTCACGGAACGTGCGGAGGTAGCCGTAGGTAACGAGTGCCTTGTCGTCGATCGAAGTTTCGCCCGACGGATCGGCGGAAGCGCCTGCGGAAAGCACGGCGGTAATCAGTACGGTCGCCGCAAACGCCGGAATGACGGCGCCGAAGATTCTGCGTTTCAAAGAGGAAAATTGTCCGTGCCGCATATCCGCACCGTCCTTTCTGTTTTTGCTTTGCGATCGTTCCTAATATTATATACGATGCCTGCTTTTCGGAGCGCGAGCGGTACTACTATACCTCTTTTTTGCGGTTTTGTCAAGCAATTCCCTTCTTTTTTGTTTTTTTGTACAGATTGACGGGTACGTTCCCGACGTGTTTTTGTTCATTATTACCTGCTTTTCCGTGAAAAATGTCAAAAAATGTGGTTTTCGATTTCCGCCCTTTTCATATTTATGCCGGGCAGAAGCGGTTTAAGCAGTTCTTTCCGAAAAGAGTTTGAAAAAAAGTCGAAAAAGTTTGCAAAAACTATTGACATTTGTGCATAAAAGTTTATAATGAAAACCAGTTTTTTTGCATCTGTGCTGCCACGTCCTTTCTTCACAAAGAACGGATACACAGACGAAGCGGCGCATACCTACGCAGCGTCGATCTTCGGGGGCAGGTATCCATCCTGCCTACAAAATAAAATAAATGTGCTTGACAGGCAGTTCCTAACAAGAACCGTTATAAGCCGAAAGGTTTATTTGAGCAACCGTAGCTGCAGTCGTCCACCACGCCTATGTCGGCGGGACGATTTGTAAAAACTCTTTGCGGGGCGCTATGGTTAGTCTGTCATGGGTCTGCGCAGAGTTTTGTAAAAGACAAAACGATACGCGGTCAATTGCCGCAAAGGGTGGATGCAAAATGGAAAAAAAGAACATCATCGAATTGAAAGACGTATCCGTTTCGTTTGACGGAGAAACGATCCTCGATCACCTGAATCTGTCGATTCAGGACGGCACGTTCGTTACGTTCCTCGGCCGTTCCGGCTGTGGAAAAACGACGACGCTCCGTATCATCGCGGGATTTCTCCAGCCGGACGAAGGGGACGTTTTTTTCGATTCAAAACGGATCAACGAAGTGCCTCCGCACAAGCGTTCCGTCAACACGATCTTCCAGCGTTACGCGCTGTTCCCGCACCTGAACGTCTATGAAAACGTGGCGTTCGGTCTGCGTGTGAAGAAAGCGCCCAAAGAGGAGATCGCCGCAAAGGTTTCCGAAACGTTGAAACTCGTCAATCTCGAGGGATACGAGAAGCGTAAGGTTACCAATTTGTCCGGCGGTCAGCAGCAGCGTGTCGCGATCGCGAGAGCGCTGGTCAACCGTCCGTCCGTATTGCTTTTGGATGAGCCGCTGTCCGCGCTGGATGCCAAACTCCGCAAGGATATGCAGGTCGAATTGCGCCGCATCCAGAGAGAAACGGGCATCACGTTCATTTTTGTTACGCACGATCAGGAGGAAGCGCTTTCGATGTCCGATACGATCGTGGTCATGAACGACGGCAAGATCCAACAGATCGGAACGCCCGTTGACATTTACAACGAGCCGAAAAACGCGTTTGTCGCGGACTTCATCGGCGAGTCCAACATCATTGACGGCATCATGAACAAAGACGACACCGTTACGTTTGCCGGTCATACCTTCGTCTGCGTGGACGAGGGCTTTGCGCACGACGAGCCGGTGGACGTGGTCATCCGTCCCGAAGACGTGGACGTGGTCCCCGCCGGAGAGGGCATGATCACGGGATTGATCACGCAGGCGACGTTCAAAGGCGACTATTACGAGCTGATCGTCGAAGTCAAGGGCTTCAAATGGATGGTGCAGACCACCGACGCGTACGCGGAGGGGCAGACCATCGGTATCGTGCTGGATCCCGATTCGATCCACGTCATGCATAAATCCGAGTACTCCGGACTGTACGGCGATTACAGTTCGTTCTCCGATGAGGAAGAAACCGCACCGGAGGCAGGAGAATGAAAAAGAATACGACTGTACCCGTCGGAACGCGCAGAAAAAAACTGCCGACGCCGGGCGCAAGCATCCTGAACGCGCCTTATCTGCTTTGGGCGGCGCTGTTTATCATTATTCCCTTGTTCATCGTGGTCTATTATGCTTTTACCGATGCAAACGGGAATTTTACGACCGAGAACATGAGCGGGCTTGCGGATTATACGTCCGTCATGCTGCGCTCCCTGTGGTATTCGCTTGCCGCGACGGCAATTTGCCTGCTGATTGCGTATCCTTTCGCGTACGTGGTGTGCAAATTCCGCCCGACTTCCCAGAAGGTCGCGAATATGTTCGTTACGATCCCGCTTTGGATCAACCTGCTGATCCGCACTTACTGTTTGACCACGCTCATGGACAACAACGGGCTGATCAATCAGGCGCTGGCGTTTCTCGGAATGGGACGTCTGCCGTTGATGAACAACACCGGCGCGGTCATTTTCGGTATGGTCTATAACTACCTGCCGTATATGATCCTGCCGATCTACAACGTGATGTCGCGCATCGATCCCTCGCTTCTGGAAGCAGGGGAAGACCTCGGCTGCAACGCTTTGCAGCGCGTGCGCCGGATCGTGATGCCGCTTTCTCTGCCCGGCGTGATTTCCGGGATCATCATGGTCTTCGTCCCGTCCGTCAGTACGTTCTATATTTCCGCGAAAATGGGCGGCACGGGCGACTACATGATCGGCGACCTGATCGAAAACCAGATCCACGCGCAGAACAACAATCTTCCCACCGCGGCGGCACTTTCGTTGGTGCTGATGGTGGTCATTCTGGTCAGTATGTTCATTCTGAACCGCTTTACCGATGACGAAGAAGGGGGGAGCATGCTGGTATGAAAACGATCGGAAAAGTTTTTGTCGGCATTATCTACGCGCTTCTTTACGCACCGATGGCGGTCATGGTACTGTTCTCGTTCAACGCTTCGGACAGCACGACCAAATTCTCCGGCTTTTCGTTCCGCTGGTATGAAAACCTCGTGAACGATTACGGCCTTCGTACCGTGCTGGGCAATACGATCAAGATCTCTCTGACCGCGGCGGTCATCGCAACGATCCTCGGTGTGATCGCGGCGTACGGCATTTTCGGGATGAAATCCAAAGCCCTCAAAAACGCCGCTAACACCGTTACGAATATCCCGCTGACCAACCCCGATATCATCACGGGTGTTTCGCTGATGCTGCTGTTCACGTTCGTGGGCGTGTGGCTCGGCGGCAGTGCCACGATCCTCGGCTTCTGGACGCTGCTGATCGCGCATATCACGTTTGATCTTCCGTACGTCATCCTCAACGTCCTGCCGAAACTGTATCAGACCGACCGCAGCTTGTACGAAGCGGCGCTCGACCTCGGCTGTACGCCGCGCAGAGCGTTCTGGAAGGTCATTTTCCCGGCGATCACGCCCGGGATCCTGTCCGGTTTCATCATGGCGTTTACGCTTTCGCTGGACGATTTCATCATCAGTTACTACACCAACGGGCATTTCAATATTCTTGCGACGCAGCTCTATACCGCCGTTAAGAAACCGCTTCGCCCGACCTATTACGCGCTTTACACGCTGATCTTCTTGGCGATCCTCGCGCTGATGACTTTCGTCAACGTGATGCAGATCCGTTCGGAAAAGCAAAAGCAGATGTCCAAGACGGGCAAACGCATCCTGCTTGCCGTCATTGCGCTGATCCTGGTCTGCACCGTCGTCCTTTCCGTAACGGCTTCGGGCAGAAACGATACGCTGCAGGCGCTTCGCGATGAACTCGAGCCCGAATTGGAGGGCGATTACACCAACGATCTTGCCGGAACGACGCTCTACGTCTATAACTGGGGCGAGTACATTTCCGACGGCGAGGACGATTCGCTGGACGTAAACCTTGCCTTTGAGGCGGTTACGGGGATCCACGTCGAGTATTCCACCTTCGACAGCAACGAGTCGATGTACTCCACGCTGATCGGCGGCGGTGTTACTTACGACGTGATCATTCCGTCCGACTATATGATTTCCCGTCTGATCAAAGAGAACCGACTCAAAAAGATCGACTATACGACTCTTTCCAACTATCAGTATATCGACGAACGCTATCGCGTGTCGGACTACGATCCGACCGGCGAGTATTCCATCCCGTACGCTGGCGGCTACCTCGGTGTGATCTACAACAACACGATGGTCGATGAAGCCGACGTGGACGGAACGTGGTCGCTGTTGTGGAACGAGAAGTACAAAGGCCAGATTCTCGGCATCGACAACGCCCGCGACGCTTTTGCTGCGGCACAGTACGCGCTGGGGTTGGACGTCAATTCGGTCAACTACGACGATTGGGACAAGGCGGCACAGAAACTCATGGAGCAGACGCCTCTGCTGCAGGGACGCGTCATGGACCAGATCTTTGCCAAGATGCAGGGCGAGAACGCCGCGATTGCGTACTATTACGCGGGCGACTATCTGACGATGGTCGATGCGATGGACGAATCCGGCGTCGGCGGCGATCATCTGTCGTTCTATCTGCCGAGCGAGGGGACCAACATCTTCTTCGACGCGATGTGCATTCCCGAGGGCTGCCAGAACTACGAGGCGGCGCTGCTGTACCTCAACTTCATGATGGAACCGTACGTTTCGTGGCAGAACGCGGAATACATCTGCTACACCTGCCCGAACACCGCCGTGATGGAAAACGAGGAATACAGCTTGCAGGGCAACGAGTTCCTGTATCCCGAAGGGGAAGTCAAGGCGTCCTACTACACCAACCTGCCCGACGACGTTCTGAAGTATTACGAAAAACTCTGGAACAAGGTCAAGAGTTCGAGCTGACACTCTGAACAAACAAAAACTCTTACGGATAGGGCGTGCGTCTTAGGGATTTTTTGACCGGTGGAACGACACGAAGAAAAGAAAAACAGTTTTTCAGAAATGAAAAAGCTGTTCTTAATCAGTCAAAAATTGCAAAACATAAGAGCGAGGAGTAAAATCCTCGCTCTTATTGTCTTCGGTCGCTTTCGTGTCATCCGTTCGCAAGTACGCCGACGATACGAAATCGACCGATCCCCCGGCCCCTCTCTCCCTAATTCGCACGCCCTAATCGGCGCGGGTGTGTTTTTCCCCGAAAGGAATTGACTTTTGCGGGAGAAGCGAATATAATATTCGTAACGGATGACTAACCGATTTCGGTTTCGGAGTGGGCGGATATGAAAGACTTTTATTCAAACAGCATCGCGGGGACCTGCAATAACCTGATCCTACGGG
>JAGHTH010000207.1 GCA_018065365.1 Candidatus Coliplasma caballi | reverse complement strand
GCTTGCTCGTCAACAAGTTAAAGATCAAAAACGAAACCAAGATGAAAACGCTGTCGAACATCGTCCCGGACTGCTGGATCTACATTCAGGAACGCGACGTCAAGCTCGGCAGACTGCAGATCTTCAATAACTGGTCGCCGTATATGGTAAACGATCCCGAACACACCGTCTGGATCGGCATGGAGTATTTCTGCACCGAAGGCGACGAGATGTGGAACAAGACAGACGCCGATTTCATCGACTTCGCCATGAACGAGCTGGAACACATCGGCGTGATCGACAAGTCCGACGTCCTCTCCGCCACCCGCGTCAAAGTCAAGAAAGCATACCCCGCGTATTTCGGCGTTTACGACCGCTTCGACGAGGTCAAGAATTACCTCGATACCTTTGAGAACCTGTTCTGCGTCGGCAGAAACGGTCAGCACCGCTACAACAATATGGATCACTCCATGGTAACCGCGTTCGAGGCAGTCAACTGCATCCGCGCCGGCTCTTCCGACCGCACGGCTGTCTGGAACGTCAACACCGAAAAAGAGTACCACGAAGAAAAGAAACAGTAAGGATCCGGATGTTTTCTACGGGGAACCCCTTTTTGAAAAAAGGGATTCCCCGTACCCTTTTCTAAAAACTTTGTGAAAATAAAAAATGACTGCATTTCTTTTTGCAGCCATTTTATTTTTCAATTCGGTTCGGTTTTTTGAAAGGGGAACGAGCACGACCGCCGCCTGTGGCGGAAACAGGGAGTGCGAGTTCGTGCCGCGGTCGAAATTTTGCGAGCCGCTTCGTCGGCGAGCGAAAAATTTCGGGAACCGCAAACCGGGAACGGGGAGAACTTTTTTTCGAAAAAAGTTCTCCCCGCATAACAACTTAACGCTTATTCCGCTGCCAGCACTCTGGCCTTGAGCATTGCGTAGTCGAACGCGTCGATGCAGTGGTCTGCGTTGACGTCCGCACGCGCCTTTTCATCGGCGGTCAGGGCGTTGGTACCCAGCACCGCGGTCTTGAGCAGCATGTAGTCGAACGCATCGACCGCACCGTCGCCGTTGACGTCGCCGTCCGGGAATTCCAGCGGATCGATCGGAGCGGTGCTGATGACCGCGCCGCACTCGGTGCAGTACACGGTCGTTTCGCCGGGAACGCCGTAGTCCGCTTCTTTCGTTACGACGGGATCCCCGTGAACGTGATCCACGCAGGCGATCGGCTCAACCAGGAACACGTCGCCGCACTCGGTGCAGTGGTAAACGATCCAGCCGCACTCGGTGCAGGTCGGCTCAACGATGATCTGACCTTCGTCTTTGGTGTGTCCTTTTGCCGTACCGGTGCCGTAGTGGTCGAAATGACCGCAGTTCGAGCAGCAGTATTCGTACAGACCTTTGAACGTACAGTCAGGCCCCATGATCTCGACGGGCTGGAAATCGTGCTCCATCACGCCGTCGGCGGTAACGGTAACCGGTTCGTCGCCGGTCAGAACGATGCTGATGCAGATGTATCCGGTGTCGGAAACAAGGATGGTCGGCTCCAATTCGTCTTCGCCCTGGGTGATCACGAGGTTGAAGTCTTCGCCGAGGCAGTGATCGTCGTCGTTGACGTAGAGATCAAACTCCACCGTCGCGTACTTGTGGGGCTCCTCGCCGTACATCATGTAGGACAGGCATTCCGGCAGGTCAAAGTTCACTGCGACGGGAATGTTCGAGCAGGACTCGTACAGCGGGATGACCGTTTCGACCAGGTTGGTCGCGTAGTCCGCGGTGTCCACGTACAACATGTAGCAGCCGTTTTCGAGAGAATCGGAAACGTCGATCACATAATCCACGGAAGCGGTGTCCGAGAACGCGTCAAAGACGTAATCCTCGCGGTCGTCGTAAACTTCCACATAGGCAAGCATATCGTTGTCGGAAATGTGCAGCGTAACCGTCTTTGCTTCCGCGTCGTAATCGTAGAAGATCTCGGGCGCCGTGTAATCGACCATCACGCTGAACGAAAGCTCGTTTTTGAGGTCTGCGGTATGATAGTCGAGAATGGAATAGAAACCGACGTCCGCGACGGTGCCGGACGGAACGTATTGCTTTCTGCCCGTCTCGTCAATGTAAGAGCCGACCCACTGGAAGAAGCTGTTGGGAAGGTACGACTGCATATTGTGGTCAAAGATGTCTTTATTAACGTATTCCGTGTCGTCCACGTAATAGACCTCGCCCGTGATCGAGTCGGAGAAGACGGCGATCAGGTGGCGCGTGTTACGGAGCATGGAGGGCT
>JAGHTH010000015.1 GCA_018065365.1 Candidatus Coliplasma caballi | reverse complement strand
GGCTTAGCGTCCGGTATTTTTGCGCCGATCTGCGATACGTACATTCAAGCGTAGAATTTTGCGGGCATTCCGCTGATCTTTCTGAGCGTCCTGCTCGGGATCTGCGGCGTGGGAGATTCCGCGTCGTTCGGTCGGATCGGAAAACAAATGATCCGGCATTTCGCTTTGACGCTGCTCGTGATCACGACGATCAGCGCGCTTGCGTTCTACCCGTTCTTCCCGTTCGTGTGGGGCGGCGCAAACGTAAAACTTCATTAGGGGGAATTTCTGGACGTTCTGCTCGATTTCATTCCGAACAGTTTGTTCCGTCCGTTTTTGGATTGCAACGCGATGCAGCTCATTCTGATGGGCGTCGCGATGGGGCTGGCGCTGCTGAAACTCGCGCCGACAGGCAAGGCATTCTCCAAATTCATGGAAGACCTCAACAGCATCCTGCTGCTGATTTCACAATGGTTTACGTACGTGATCCCGCTTTTCTCGTTCGTGATCATCGTCAAAAGCGTGTGGGCAGGGGAACTGACGAACATCCTTTCCGGGTGGAAAGCATGGGTGCTGGTAACCGGAATGCAGATCCTCATTCTGCTGATCATGGTGTCCCAGCTTTGCATTCGCAACAAAGCAAAATTCGGCGTGCTGTTGCGGAAGTTCTCCAAAACATTCCTGATCGCGTTCGGAACGAATTCGTGCTGTGCGACTATTCCGGCGATCTACGAATGCGAGGACGATCTCGGCGTCAGTTATCAGGTCGCCGGTTTCGGAATTCCGATCGGAACTTCGGTCTATAAACCGAGCACGGCCATTCGTCTGATCGGGATCGTGTATTTCGTGGCGTCTTCCACGGGAACGGGTGTCTCGCTGCAATGGTTCGTTCTGGCAGTGCTGATGGTCATGATGCTGTCCGTTGCCGTTCCGGCGATCCCGGGCGGTGTTATCCTGTTCTATCCGATGCTGTTCTCGCAGCTCGGACTTCCCGCGGAAATGGCGACCGCCATGATCGCCGCCGACCTGTTCTTCGACGCTTCCTGCACCGCGTTCTGCCAGGTTTCGACCGAGATCGCGCTCGCGCAGCAGGCGACCGCACTCGGAATGGTCGATCCCGAGCGGATGAAGCACAGTTCCTGACCGACCGCGTTCCCATTTTTTGAAAACTGACTGCGAAAGCCGGGTGATTGCTCTATGAAACTGACGTGGAATAAACTCCTTTGCTCCGAAACACTCGCCGAAAAAGAAAAAGCGCCGTCCAGCTGGGTGGATTATCCGCTGGACCCCTTTGAACAGGACTACCGCGAGATCATTTCGAGCGTCAGCTTTCGGCATATTCAGGACAAAGCACAGGTCTATCAGCTCAAACGCGGCAATTACGTCCGCACGCGTCTGACACATTCTCTGGAAGTTTCGACGATCGCAAAACAACTCGGCATCATGCTCGTTTACAACGAGAAATGGAATCGGATCCCGGTATTTAAGGATCTTCCCGTCGATCAGGCGCGGGCGATCCCGACCGTTCTCGCGTGCGCAGGGCTGCTGCATGATATGGGCAACCCGCCGTTCGGACACGAGGGCGAATACGCGATCGGCTTCTGGTTCCGCAAACGGTTGGAAGACCGCGATTTTACCTATCACGGAACGCCCGTGCGGGATCTGCTGACCGAACGGATGAAGCGCGAACTCTGTTCGTTCGACGGCAACGCGCAGGTCATCCGCACGCTTGCAAAATGCCGCTTCCCGTCGGAAGAACAGGAAGCCAACGTTTCGTACGCGACAATCAGCGCGCTGTTGAAATATCCGGTCGGATCGATGGAATGCGATCCCGTGTCGGAAGATCCGCGCGTCCGGAAGTCCGGTTTCTTTTTGAGTGAAGAAGCGCTCGTGCGGCGGATCCGCGAAAAGACGGGCATGGATCTTCCCGGCGAGCCCTACGCGCGCAACCCGCTGACCGTTATTCTGGAAGCGAGCGACGACATCGCGTACGTTACCTCGGATATTGAGGACGCGGTTTCCAAACATTCGATCGGTATCTCGCAGCTCGTTTCGTTTATGGAAAAAGAGGTGGAAGCGCTCCCGGAGGGAGACCGAAACCGAACGGATGCAGGTGCTGACCGTTCAGGGAATGCTTCGCAATCTGACCAATCGGCTGGAAACCTGCGACCGCGGGGATCATCGCGGCCGAGAGGAACAGCTTCACAAATGGACGAACTATATGCGCAACTGGCTGATGTACGTCTGCGCGGGGAGCTTTGTCGCGAATTGGGAAGCCATTATGGACGGAACGTACCGCGGCGAATTGCTGAAATCGAGTTATCATCGCTATACGATCGAGATCCTCAAAAAAGCGATGCGCCTGTACGTGTATCCCGCGATCAGCGACATTCATATCACGGCGTACACCATTCTGGACGATCTGATGACGAAATTCTGCAACGCGGTCGTGGAATGGGATGGCGAGAACACCGCCGACAACATTAAAAAAGCGTACGTGGAACAGATCCCCGAACGCGTGAAAGCGGCGTATCTGAAAGAACGCACCGGCGACGAAATCTTCGATCTGTATCTGCGCTTCCGCATGGTCTCGGATTACATCGCCGATATGACCGACGGGTACGCGCTGGACCTTTATCAGAAACTCAACGGCTATACGTTGTAATCGAACGGAGTGCCGGTCTTCCGAGTGGGGAAGACCGGCTGTTTCTTTTTGCCGAAAACCCTTATTTTTTGACCGATCGCTCTTGCAATTCCGCACGGAATATGCTATAATCGGAGTATCATAGGTTGATTATATCAAAATGCAGGGAGAAGCGTTCGCGCGCCCGAAAAGGAGACCGGATATGAGTAAGCCGCTGTTCCGCGAAAAGAACTTAAAGAAAGTCAATTCCCCCGAAAGCTTGAACGATTACGTCCGCGTGTCAAACCCGGGCGTTTGGCTGCTGCTTGCCGCCGTGATCGCGCTGCTGGCAGGCGCTTTCGTGTGGGGGTATTTCGGCAGAATGGAAAGCACCGTCGAGGCGGCGGTTATTGCGACGGACGAGAAAACGATGTGCTTCGTCCGCAGAGACGACATTCAGATTCTTCGGGCGGGAATGACCGTCCGGGTCAAAACCGCCGACGGTACCGTGGAAGGAACGATTTCGGAATTGGCGGGCACGGATCACCTCTATGCAGAGTCGGATATTACGGAACTGTTAAACATGGTTTATGCGGCACAGCTCGATTTGAAGCTTCCTGCCGGGAACTACGAAGCGACGATCGTAACCGAAAGCGTCAGTCCATTGAGTTTTCTCTTTAATTGAGGTGCGCGATGGCAAGAAAGATCAAACGGCCGATTACGAAAGGCGTCTGCAAAGTCCCGATGGTCATGCAGTTGGAAGCGCTCGAATGCGGCGCCGCCTGCCTTACGATGATCTTGGCGCATTACGGAAAATGGGTGCCGCTGGAGCAGGTACGCTCCGATTGCGGCGTTTCGCGCGACGGCTCCAACGCCAAAAACGTTCTGAAAGCGGCGCGTTATTACGGCTTGCAGGCAAAAGGATACCGTTTTGAATTGCAGGATCTCAAAGAAAACGGGACCTATCCCTGCATCATTCATTGGAATTTCAATCATTTCGTCGTGCTGGACGGGTTCAAAGGGAACAAGGCGTACCTGAACGATCCCGCCAGAGGGACCTGTTCGGTTTCCATGGAAGAATTCGACGAGGCGTTTACGGGAGTCTGCCTGTTGTTTGAGCCGTCCGAGGAATTCGTTCCGTCCGGAAAGCCGAAAAGTATGTTTGAGTTTGCGGCGAAACGCCTCAAAGGAACGGGTGCGGCCGTGGCGTTTACGGCAACGATCGGTGTGATCGGCGCGTTGATGACCGCGATCAGCCCGGCGTTTTCGCGCGTTTTTTTGGATCGTTTGCTGACGGGAGAGAATCCCGAGTGGGCGACTCCGTTTTTGGTGCTTTTGGGAGCTTTCATTGCCGTGCAGATCCTCGTGTCCGCCATCCGCGCGATCTACGAATTGCGCATCAACGGGAAAATGGCGGCAGTCGGCAACGCCACGTATATGTGGAAGGTGCTGAAAATGCCGATGGACTTTTTCTCGCAGAGAATGGCGGGCGATATCCAGGGCAGACAGGCAGACAACGCAACGATCGCCAATACGCTGATCGGAACGTTTGCGCCGCTCCTGCTGCAAACGGGAATGATGGTGTTCTACCTCGTCGTGATGCTGCGGTACAGCTGGATCCTGACGATCGTCGGATTGCTTTCAATCTTCATCAATATGCTGGTTTCCAATCTGATCTCGCGCAAGCGCATCAATATCACGCGCGTTGCGATGCGCGACAGCGCAAAACTTTCCTCCTCGACGGTCGCCGGCATCGAAATGATCGAAACGATCAAATCTTCCGGTGCGGAAAACGGCTATTTCGAAAAATGGGCGGGCTACCAGGCGAGCGTGAACACCCAGCAGGTGCGGTTCTTGAAAATGAATCAATACCTCGGGCTGATTCCGTCGTTCGTGGCGATGCTTGCCAACGACGTCGTGCTGATCCTCGGCGTCTTTCTGACGCTGCGCGGGGAATTTACCGTCGGTATGATCATGGCGTTCCAGAGCTTCCTTGCTTCGTTCATGGAGCCGGCGCAGCAGTTGATCTCCGCCGGGCAGACTTTGCAGGAAATGCGCACGCAGATGGAACGCGTGGACGACGTCATGGAATATCCCTCCGACAACGTGTTTGCCGAGAAGGATTCCGAGCCGTCCGCGGACGCCGAATATGCCAAACTTTCCGGCAACGTGGAACTGAAACACGTAACGTTCGGGTATGCAAAACTCGGCGAGCCGCTGATCAAGGATTTCAATCTGACGCTGACACCCGGAAAATCGGTCGCGTTCGTCGGCGGATCGGGCTGCGGCAAGTCCACGATGTCCAAACTGATTTCCGGGCTGTATCGCCCGTGGGACGGCGAGATCCTGTTTGACGGAAAACCGCTTTCGGAAATCGACCGCGGGCTTTTTACGGGATCGCTGGCGGTCGTGGATCAGGATATCATTCTGTTTGAGGACACGATCGCGAACAATATCAAAATGTGGGACGACAGTATCGAGGATTTCGAAATGATCCTCGCTGCCCGCGACGCGCAGATTCACAACGATATCATGCAAAGACCGGGCGGGTATCAGCATAAGCTGATCGAGGGCGGAAAAGATTTCTCCGGCGGTCAGCGGCAGCGTATGGAGATCGCGCGCGTGCTGGCGCAGGATCCTACGATTATCATTCTCGACGAGGCGACGAGCGCACTGGACGCCAAGACCGAATACGAAGTGGTCAAAGCGATCCGCGACCGCGGGATCACCTGCATCGTCGTGGCGCACCGCCTTTCCACCATCCGATCCTGCGACGAGATCATCGTCATGCAGAAAGGCGAGATCGTGGATCGCGGAACGCACGCGGAGCTGATGGAGCACAGCGAACTTTACCGTGAACTCGTTACATCTGAATAAAGGAGGCGTCCGAAAATGAGTTGGTTTGACGAACAGATCAAATACCGCAAAGAAAAAGACGATGAGATATTTTCGGAAGCCATCGAGAGCATTGCCGGCGCCGTGATCGGCAAACGCCTGATCGAAGCGCTGGACAACCGTACGATCACGCGCTCCGCGATCCAGGAAATTCTGAAATTCTTTCATTTCAAAAGCAAAATCGACGAACTTCCGCCGTCTGTCAACACGCCGGAAGAACAAATGGACTATTACCTGCGCCCGTTCGGTGTTTCTCACCGCGTCGTTTCACTCGGAAAGGGGTGGTATCGGAACGCGGTCGGGCCGATGCTCGGCACGCTCAAAAGCGACGGTTCCGCCGTTGCACTGATTCCCGGAAAGTTTTCCGGGTATTCCTATCTGGACTTCAAAACGGGCGAGCGAGTCAAACTTTCGCGCAAAACCGAAGCGCTTCTGGATGAGGAAGCGATCTGCTTCTATCAGCCGCTTCCTTTGAAATCGCTGACGATGATCGACCTGCTGAAATTCATGGCGGAACAGCTTTCGGTGTCCGATATCGTGCTGTTTATCGGCTTGATGGGACTTTCCGCTCTGCTCGGCTTGCTTTCGCCGCTGTTTACCAAATGGCTGTTCGGCGACGTGCTCGCCAGCGGAAGCACGCGGGTGCTGCTGGCGCTTGCCGGCTTTATGATCGGCTACACGGTCTGCACACTGTGCTTTACCGCCTTTCAGGCGTTGATCAACGCCCGCATCAACATCAAACAGAACGTCGCGGTGCAGGCGGCGGTCATGAACCGCGTGCTTTCTTTGCCGGCACCGTTTTTCAAGCAGTATTCTTCCGGCGAACTGACGCAGCGCGCCATGTACGTGCAGGCGCTCTGCTCGAACATTTTAAGCACGATCTGCACCACCGGCTTTTCCTCGCTGTTTTCGCTGATCTACGTCGCGCAGATCTTTGTGTTCGCGCCCGAATTGGTCGCGCCGTCGCTGCTGATCACGCTGGCAACGCTGCTGCTTTCGGTCATCACGACCTTTGTGCAGATGCGTGTAACGAAAGAACGGATGCTGCGCTCCGCCAAAACCGGCGGTATGACCTATTCCATGATCCCAGGCATCCAGAAGATCAAACTTTCCGGCTCGGAAAAGCGGATGTTTTCCCGCTGGGCGAAACATTACGCCGGCGAAGCGTCGCTGGAATATAACCCGCCGGCGTTCCTGAAACTGAGCGGAACGATCGGCATGGCGATTTCGCTGATCGGCACGCTGATCCTGTTTTCGATCGCGATCCGCAGCGGCATCGGCGTTTCCGACTATTACGCCTTCAACGGCGCGTACGGAATGGTGTCGGCGTCTTTCCTGTCGCTCGCGAATATCGCGGTGCTGATCGCGAACATCAAGCCGACTCTGGAAATGGCGAAGCCGATCATGGAAGCGGAGCCCGAAATGGCGCTCGGCAAGGAGATCGTTACGGAGATCCGCGGCGCGATCGAAATGGAGCACGTAACGTTCGCTTACGAGGACGGAATGCCCAACGTGATCGACGACCTTTCCCTCAAAATCAACCCCGGCGAATACGTCGCGATCGTCGGCTCTACGGGCTGCGGAAAATCAACGCTGATGCGTCTGATGCTCGGGTTTGAAACGCCGCAGAAAGGCGCGATTTACTTTGACCGCAAAAACCTTTCGCGGTTGGATCTGAAATCGCTGCGCCGCAAGATCGGCACCGTGATGCAGGACGGGAAGCTGTTTTTGGGCGATATTTATTCCAACATCGTGATCTCCGCGCCGCAACTGACGCTGGAACGTGCGTGGGAAGCCGCCGAGATCGCCTCGGTCGCGGACGATATCCGCGCGATGCCGATGGGAATGAATACGATCATCGCGGAAGGACAGGGCGGAATTTCCGGCGGTCAGCGCCAACGGCTGATGATCGCCCGCGCGGTCGCGCCGCGTCCGAAAATTTTGATGTTTGACGAAGCGACGAGCGCGCTCGACAACCTGACGCAGAAAAAGGTATCCGAAGCGATCGACGGGCTGAACTGCACCCGTATCGTGATCGCGCACCGACTTTCGACGATCCGTCATTGCGACCGGATCATCGTTCTGGACAAAGGGCATATCGTGGAAAGCGGAACGTACGAACAGCTGATCGAAAACAACGGCTTCTTTGCCGAATTGGTGGCGCGTCAGCGCATTGACGTTGAAACAGACTGAAGAAAAGGGGTGAGAAACCGAGCCGATGACAAAAGAACGAAAAACGGAACTCTACGAGCAGTACCACGACAAAGTGTACGGTTTCCTGCTCGGAAAGCTCAATAACGTACACGAAGCGGAAGATCTTTGCTCGGACGTGTTCGTCAAAGTGTATGAAAAACTCGATACGTTCGACGAAAGCAAAGCGTCGCTCTCGACCTGGATCTTCACGATCATGCGGAACACGCTGACCGATCACTATCGCCTGCGACGCGTAAGCGAGGAACTTCCCGAAGACTTGGCGGAAGAATCGAGCGTAGAGGAGGAAGTGTGCAACCGCGAAATGCTCGGTGCGCTCGCTTCCGCGCTGGAAAAACTCGAGCCGAAATACCGCGGCGTGATCATTCTGCATTACTATTCGGGCATCCCGTTAAATAAGGTGGCGGATCGAATGGGGTTGTCGTACAGCTACGTCAAACTGCTGCACAAGACCGCGTTGGAACGCCTCAAAACCGACCTCGGATGAAAGGAGCGCAACAATGAAAAAGACGGAAACACTTTTACGCACGCTGTTTGATTATCAGCGTTTTGAACCGAACGCGCGCCTTTCTTCCCTGATTGCCGAAAGCGAAAAGCGGCAAAATGGCGAACTGTCCGACGACGATCTTTCGCGCGTCGCGGCGGCAGGCGAGCCCGAACTGAACGAACTGCGAAAGACGGAACTGAAATGAAAGAGAACGAATGCGCCAGACAATACCGCCTCCTGACCGAACGGCTGATCGCCGACGGGCTGACCGTCGCCACGATGGAAAGCTGCACGGCGGGCGGGATCGTGTCGCTTCTGACCGACACCGAGGGCTCTTCCGCGGTGGTGCGCGGCGGGATCGTCGCGTACTGTAACGAGGCCAAAACGACGTTCGGCGTTCCCGAAGAAACGATCGCCCGCTTCGGCGTGTATTCCGAAGAAACGGCGCTCGCGATGGCGGACGCCTGCCGGAAGCGGCTGGGCGCGGAAATCGGGATCGGCGTAACGGGCAGTTATGCCAACCGCGATCCGAACAACGCCGACAGCGTGCCGGGGACCGTTTTCTACGCGGTCAAATGCGGAAAAACCGAACGCGTGTGCCGCGTGGAAGTGCGTTCTGCCCTGCGGCGCGACGCCAAAACGGAAACCGCCCTGCAAATTGCGAAAACGCTTTCGGAAACGCTCAACCAATACGAAAAAAGCCGGAAAGGTGGGGAAGACGCTTGACGACACCGACGGAAACGGAAACGAAATTGCAGGTTTACGACGGCGGGGAAACGGGAGAGCAGGGAATACGCCCTGCGGGAAAAATCCGCCGCGCCCTCGTTTATTTTTACGAACGGATCAACCTGATCGGCTCGTTGCTGCTGTTGACAACGCTGCTGTTCGGCTTTTCTGCCTGTTCCTCCTTGCTGGCGGGACGGTACGATCCGGTAACGGTCAACATCGTCATGGATATGCTCTCCGCGATCGTCGTGGCGGCGATCCTCATCGCGATCGCGCTGGATAACCTGTCCAAAGAAAACAAGCGGAATTCCCGAAGCCACCGCAGCGTGTTTGCCGCGACCTGCCTGGCGGTTTTTCTGTTTATCACGTCCGATATGTTCGGCAGGTTTTTTGACGGAACGAAAGAATACTTCGCCGCGAACTGCGCGTTCAGTTTGGGGACCAACCTGTTCGGCG
>JAGHTH010000141.1 GCA_018065365.1 Candidatus Coliplasma caballi | reverse complement strand
GCGGTCAAAAATACCGAAAGCCCGCTCTTTCCCTGTTCAAACCGCACTTTCGCGTCGTGTTTTTCCTGCTTTTCGGCAACGTTTTCCGGGATGACCGCGTTGTAATGCTCCGCAAACGTATCCGCGTCGGTCAGAACGATCACGTCGTCGGGAATTCTCTCAATCGTTTTCATAAAACAGTCCTTTCCGTCAGAACAAATACTCCCTGTCTTCCACGTCCCCGGAACCGTCGGGGATCTCGATTTCGATCGGCATTCCGATCGAGAACACGTCCTCTTTCAGAATCAGCGTAAACGGCTTGCTTTCGTCTTCCTTTTTCAAGCCGGAAATGTCAAAGTCGAGTGCCTGCCCGTAGGCGTCCGAGAAAACCTCAAGCCGCGCGTCGTCGTCCCAAACGGCGTTTTTCCATTCGATGAGGGATTCGTCCAAAGCGATCACACTCGTCAGACGCGTTTCGATCGTAAAACGCAGGGTGTAACCGTCATCTTTGTGCGCCGTATAAAAATCCGTCATGACCAGAAACGGCTTCCAGGCGCTGCAATACAGATGCCCGACGACGTTCTCTCCGACGAAAGCGGACGGTGCGACGAGGATCTCGCACGAGCGGCTGCGGTTTTCTCCGAAATCAGAGGTTACCTCCCCCGCAAAATGCAAAAGGATCGTCCTGTCCGCGCGGTATTCCACCGAAAATTCTTTGCTTTGCAGCCACAGCGGCATGGAAAAATCTTCCCTGCTGATCTCCGGCGAAAACGCCGCGCCGTAGTCTGCCGCGCTTCCCTGGTCAATGGTAACGGTCAGCACGATCTCCCCGTCCGTCGGAATATACGGGTAGTCGCAGTTCAGTTCGATCTCTCCCTGGGAATACTCGTCCGATGAACAGGATGCAAGCGGCAAAAGCAGGCAAACGCCGAGCAGCAGCAAAAGCAATTTCCGAATCGTTTTCATGTCTTTCCTCTTATCAGAACATAAACTGTTTGAGCAATACGATCTCGCCGATGGCGGGAATTTCGATCGTAATGGGCTTGCCGATCGTGAACACGGCCTCTTTCAGCACCAACACGAACGGCTTGCTTTCGTCCTCTTTTTTCACGCCCGAAAGGGTAAAGGAAATCGTTTTGCCGTCCTCGCCGGGCATCACGTCAATAAATTCCTCGCCGGGATTGCCGACGTTTTGCAGTTCAAAATCGCCCGCCGAAATGCCTTTCACTTTGGTGTAGCGCGTTTCGAGCGTAAAGTGCAGGGTGTAAAAGCCGTCCTTGCTTCCGCCCGAAAAGTCGGTCATCGCCAGATACGGTCTGCAAAGCCCGCAGAACAAATGCCCGGTAATGTTCTTTTTCGCAAACGCGGACGGACAAAAGTCGATCAGATTTTCGTTGTTCAGGTCTTCCGTGAGTTCCTTATTCAAGACGCCCTTGCAATGCAAAAGAACGGTCTGCGCGTCTTTGTATTCGATCCGGATCTCTTTGCCCTCCAATTCCGAGCGGAACAGGAGATCCTTGCGTTCGATTTTTTCGGAAAACGCCGCGCCGTATTCTTTCGCGTCTTCGTCGGAGATCCGGACGGTCAGCCAAACTTCCCCTTCCGTCGGAATGAACGGGTTTTCGCATTGCAGAATGATTTCCGCCCGGGTATATCCCGCGAAAGCGCACGACGATAGCGGCAGAAGCAGCAAAACGCAGAGCAGCAGAGAAAACATTTTGATCGTTTTTTTCATTCGGAAGCACTCCTTTTTGGTTACGGTTTTCTTTGTGGATATTATAAAACAAAACGAACCGATTGTCAATACACGCCGTCGGCTTGATAAGATACAAAAAATATTTTCGACAAATCGTGGCTGGTGTTGAACTCTCGTGAAAATGATGCCGCCGGCTATGTCGGCTAATGATGTTTCTCCGCTTCGCTACGAAATGATGTTGCTACATTTCATTCCGCAATGATGCGATGTTTGCCTCTCATGCCCCGCAGGGCAC
>JAGHTH010000098.1 GCA_018065365.1 Candidatus Coliplasma caballi | reverse complement strand
ATGGCTACACTCGGCTGGATATCACCAAATAAAAGGCAGCGAGAGCTGGGCGGGCGCTGAACGCCGCTTTTTCGGGGGGCATCGTTCACTCTCTCCTTCGCAACGCTCCGTCGTTCCGTCTCTCTGCCCCCCGCAAAACATTGTCTGACCTTACTCAATTATTTTTTCAGAATTTGGTCTCACATCATTGACAAATGTACATTCGCACAACTTTTTGAAACAAAAACAAAACGCCGATGATGGATCGGCGTCTTGAAATGCTTCGTTTTACTGTTTTGCGTAGAGTTCCTCGAACTGTTTTACGGTTGCGTCGAAATCGGCAATGGCGTCTTCGATCACTTCGGGACGCGTCATATCGATATCGCAGACGAGCAAGCTTTCCAGCGGACTTCTGGATCCGCCGCAGCGCAGGAAGTTCAGGTACTTTTCCACGTACGGAGCGCCCTGCGTTTCGATCTTCTTGACGATGCTGGAAGCTGCAGAAATGCAGGTTGCATACTTGTAAACGTAGAAGTTCATATAGAAATGCGGGATGCGCATCCATTCGCACGCGATCTGTTTGTCGCAGACGACGTCTTTTCCGAAATAACGGCAGACGAGGTCGTAATAGGTATTGCAAAGCAGATCCTTGGTCAGCGGCTCGCCTTTTTCGGAAAGCGCGTGAATATCCTGTTCAAACTCTGCGAACATGGTCTGTCTGTACAGCGTTCCCTTATAGGTTTCCATCAGCTGATTGAGAATGTACAGTTTTTCGGCATCGCTGTCGGATTCTTTCAGCAGCTTGTGGAACAGAATCAGTTCGTTGACCGTGGAAGCAACTTCCGCGACAAAGATCGTGTAGTTTGCGTTCTGCGGAAGATTTGCCTGTTTGGAGAACCATGTATGCATCGAATGTCCGGACTCATGCGCCAGCGTCGAAACGTCGTCCAGCGTATCCGTATAGTTCAGCAGAATGTAGGGCTGCGTATCGTAAGACCCTGCGCTGTATGCGCCTCCGCGTTTGCCTGTATTGGGATAAACGTCTGCCCAACCCTGCTTTTTCAGACCGTTTTCCAACGTGTCGCGGTACTCTTTTCCGAATACGTTCAAAGCATCCAGAACGATATCGACCGCTTCCTCAAATTCGTACTTTCTGTCGCAGGATACCACCAGCGGCGCATAAATATCGTACAGATGAAGTTTGGAAAGTCTGAGCGCTTTCCGCTTGAGTTCGTAGTACCGGAACAGCGGGGCAAAATTGCGATTGACCGTATCCACGAGGTTGTGATAGATCACGGGCGTAACTTCGTCACGGAAAACGGACGCTTCCTGGCTGTCGGAGAAGTTGCGGACTTTTGCCATCGTGGTTTTTTCTTTGACGAAACCATCCAGGAGAGAAGCAAAGGTGTTTCCGTAACGGCTGTATGTTTCATACAGTTTGCCGAACGCGGCACGACGGACACGGCGGTCGTTGCCCATCAGCAACGGAACGTAAGTCGTATCGGTCAACTGCAAATCTTTTCCGTCTTCGCCTTTGATCTTTCCGAACAGAAGATCGGCGTTTGCAAACACGCTGCGGATCCCGCTGTGCGAGCCGAGTCCGTTCTGCAGATCGGCAAGCAGTTTTTCGCAATCGTCGGAAAGCGTATGCGGTTTATAACGTCTGGTAACGTCGATATTGCGGCGGTAATCTTCAAGTTTCGGGCAGGAAGCATACCACGCTTCGAGTTTCTTCTCCGGAATGCGAATCAGGTAGGGCTCAACGAAAAACGCCGCGGAAGCGTAATCGTTAAACAGATTGATGACCTTCCCTTTCAACGCAAGGAAACGGTTGTCGGACGTATCCACATCGGAATTCAAACTTGCGTATTCGTAGAGTTTCTCCGCAACGCGTTCAATCATCTGCGCGTCGCAAAGCGTCTGATACAGTCCTTCCGCGCTCTCGCACATCGTCTTCTGGTGTGCGCCGAAAGAAGCGATCAGTTCTTTGACTTTTGCGTAATCCTTATCAAATGCTTCCTGATCGGCGTAAATCGCAGTCAGGTCCCATTTGTATTTTGCGGGAATTTCGGCTCTGACGTTTGTCATTTCGGGTACCTCTTTCACATCTATTATTTTTTCATTTCAAGAATGGTAACGCCCGTTTCTCCCTCTCCGTATCTGCCGGATCGGAAAGAAGCGATACGTTTGTCTTTGCGGAAAAACTGCCACAACGCGCTGCGAAGAGCGCCGGTCCCTTTCCCGTGAATGACCGTTACGGTCGTAAAACCGGCAAGCAGAACTTCTTCCAGCCAACGATCGATCACAAACCAGGCGTCGTCCCCGGTCAGCCCGCGGACATCCACTTCGTTTCTCGTACTCATCGTATCGGAAGAATAACTTGCCTGCCCTTTTTTCCGTGTTTGCGCATCCTTTTTCGGAGCGTCGATCAGACGGACGTTGGAAAGCGCGGTTTTGGTTTCGGTCCTGCCGACCACGCAAACCACGGTATCTCCTTTGACCGCCTTTACAACGGCGGTACAGCCGATGTCGGCGAGGCGGATCGAATCCCCTGCGCGAAGTTCTCTCGGAAGGGTATAATCTTCATCTGCGTCCCTGCGTTCTTCCAGATCTCCGATCGTATCGCCTGCGGTTTTCAACAGACCGCGCATGGACTTTCTCGCTTCGTCGATCCGCGCTTGTTCCAATTTCTTCGCGTCTTCTTTTTTGAGTTTTTCCAGTTCCTCAAAAACCTGTCTGCTCGCAGTTTTCGCGGCTTCCATGATCCGATTGGCCTGCTGACGCGCGCGGTCAAGCTCCGCATCGGCGCGTTCAAGAAGTTCTGCGCTCCTCTGCTCCGCCTCCCGTTCCGTCTTCTCCGCTTTCTGTTTGGCTTCCAACGCGGCGGACTTTTCTTTTTCCAGCGTTTGTTCGCTTTGTTCCAGCCGCGCGATCACGTCTTCAAAACGAATGTTATCTTCCGCAAGGAGAGAACGTGCTTTTTCAATGATCGGCTCCGGCAATCCGAGCCGGGAAGAAATCGCGAACGCGTTGGAGCGTCCCGGCATTCCGATAATCAGGCGATAAGTCGGGCGCAGCGTATCTACGTCAAACTCGCAGGACGCGTTCAATACGCCGTCGGTGTCAAGCGCATAGAGTTTCAGTTCGGAATAGTGC
>JAGHTH010000151.1 GCA_018065365.1 Candidatus Coliplasma caballi | reverse complement strand
TTTGTCGGCTATGAATGTATGATTTACCTTGTCGTCGGCAAGTTGAAACTTGCTTGCCCCTCCCTTTTTGCCTGACTTTTCACGGGAAAAAGAAAAGAACCCATTTTTCCAAACCCCTTGACAATTCGACCTTTTTTTACTATAATAAATCTGTATTTTTTCTAAAGGAACGGAGCGCGATCGACAATGACACGTCAGGGATTTTCAAACGACAAATACATCGCCCTGCAAACCGAACAAATCACGAAACGCATCGGAATGTTCGGCGGCAAACTCTATTTGGAGTTCGGCGGCAAACTCTTTGACGATTACCACGCCTCCCGCGTTCTGCCCGGCTTCAAACCCGACAGCAAGGTGCAGATGCTTTTGAAAATGAAAGACAGCGCCGAAATCGTCATCGTCATCAACGCGAGCGACATCGAAAGCAGCAAAGTGCGCGGCGACATCGGCATTTCCTACGACGCGGACGTTCTTCGCCTCATCGACGCGTTCCGCGAGATCGGCTTGTACGTCGGCAGCGTCGTGATCGGTCAGTTCAACGGCCAAAGCTCCGCGATCAAATTCCGCGACCGGCTCGAACAACTCGGTATGCGCGTCTTCCTGCACTACCCGATCGAGGGTTACCCGCACGACGTGTCTCACATCGTGTCCCCCGAGGGCTTGGGCAAAAACGAATACATCGAGACGACGCGTCCGCTCGTGGTCATCACGGCGCCCGGCCCCGGCTCCGGAAAAATGGCGACCTGCCTTTCTCAGCTTTACCAGGACAACCTGCGCGGCATCCGTTCCGGCTACGCCAAATTCGAGACCTTCCCGATCTGGAATCTTCCCGTCAAACACCCGGTCAACCTCGCCTACGAGGCGGCAACGGTCAACCTCAACGACATCGTCATGATCGACCCGTTCCACCTGGAAGCGTACGGCAAAACGACCGTCAACTACAACCGCGACGTCGAGATCTTCCCGGTCTTGAACGCCATTTTCGAGCGCATCTACGGTCAGAGCCCGTACAAGTCCCCCACCGACATGGGCGTGAATATGGCAGGACTTTGCATCGTCGACGACGATGCCTGCAAACAGGCGTCCCGCGACGAGATCATCCGCCGTTATTTCAAAACCATGTGCGACGCCCGCGCCGGCAAGATCAAACCCGACGTGCTGGGCAAATTCGAAACGCTGATGCGTCAGGCAGACGTCAAGGTCGAGGATCGCACGGTCGTGCGCGCCGCGATCGAACGCAGCGAGGCGCTCGGCGGTCAGCCCGCGCTTTCTCTGGAACTTCCCGACGGCAGAATCGTAACCGGCAAAAACACCACCCTGCTCGGCGCGGCTTCCGCGGTCCTGCTCAACGCCGCAAAAGCGCTCGCGGACATTCCCAAGCCCGTCAAAGTCATCCAGCCGTCCGTCATCGAGCCGATCCAAAAACTCAAAGTGGACGTCCTCGGCAACCACAACCCGCGCCTGCACAGCGACGAAACGCTGATTGCCCTCGCCATGAGCGCCGCCCGCGATCCCAACGCCGCCAAAGCCGCCGAAATGCTTTCCTATCTCCGCGGCTGCGAGGCGCACTCCACGATCATTCTTCCGCAGGTCGATGAGGATACCTTCCGCAAACTCGGCATCAACCTTACCTGCGAGCCGAAGTATTACACCAAAAAACTGTATCACAAATAATGAGATTTTTTCCAAAAGAATTTATTGTGGAATAATAAAAAATGCACCGAGGTTGGTGCATTTTTTCTTCCCCGAAAACAGTTTTTTGAGAGGGGATCGGGGAGGACTTTTTTTCGAAAAAAGGTCACCCCGAAAAAACACAAATATTTCATAAATTTCTTGTGCATACGCAGTTGACATAACTCGAAAAACCGCTTTCTGCTCCACGCCGGGTTTTCCACATTATCCACCGACTTATCCACAAAAAAAGCATTGCGCCAGCGTGATTTTTCAAAA
This sequence comes from Candidatus Coliplasma caballi, assembly GCA_018065365.1. Lineage (GTDB taxonomy): Bacteria > Bacillota > Clostridia > Oscillospirales > CAG-382 > Coliplasma > Coliplasma caballi. Next base: position 7,514 of record JAGHTH010000151.1, on the reverse strand, counting down.
AGAGGTGGAAAGCCCGGCGTTTTCCACCGGGTTTTCCACCAAAAACATCCGAATTATGTAAAATACATTACACGGAACGCGTTGCATACGCATTCAAAGAAAGGTCTGCGACGTTGCCCGCGAGGTACTCAAAATACCCCTGCGAAGCGATCATCGCGGCGTTGTCGCCGCACAGTTTGAGCGGCGGCAAGTACAGTTTTTTGCCGTATTTTTCCGCCAGATCGGCGCACGCTTTCCGCAGATGCGAGTTCGCCGCAACGCCGCCCGCCAGAACGATGTCGAGCGCCTCGGTGTCGCTCTGCAACAGCAGTTCCAACCGCCCGATGATCGTGCGCAGAACGGCGTCCGTAAACGAAGCCGCAACGTCCGCCCGGAACGCGTCGTCCAGCACGCGCCCGCGCTGCAATTCGGTGTGTACGGTGTTGATGACCGTCGTTTTCAGCCCCGAGAACGAAAAATCGAACGGCGCCCCGTCCACTTTTCCCTCGTGGAACGTAAACGCTTTTTTGTTGCCGATGCCCGCCAGCTTGTCCATCGCGGCGCCGCCCGGATAAGGCAGCCCGAGCACGCGGGCGCATTTGTCAAACGCTTCGCCCGCCGCGTCGTCGCGCGTCGTGCCGACGAAACGGTACTTCGTGTAGTCCTCGCACACCATCAGTTCGGTGTTGCCGCCCGACACGCAGAGCGCGATAAACGGCGGCTTCAATTCGGGCGAGACCAGATAGTTCGCCGCGATGTGTCCGCGCAGATGATGCACCGGAACGAGCGGCTTGCCCGCCGCGTACGCAAACCCTTTCGCGAACGAAACGCCGGTCAGCAGCGCCCCGATCAGACCGGGCGCGTAAGTAACCGCCACGGCGTCGAGGTCGGAAACGGAAATTCCCGCCTGCGTCAGCGCCTGCTCGACCACACCGTGAATGGCTTCCGTATGCGCGCGCGAAGCGATCTCCGGCACCACCCCGCCGTACAGCGCGTGAATGTCGATCTGCGTCGCGACCGCGCTTGATTTCAAAATTCTGCCGTCCTCGACGACGGCGGCTGCCGTTTCATCGCAGGACGATTCGATTCCCAGAATGAGCATACTTATGACCTTCTTTTTCCCCTCACACGAGGGCTTTTTTCATCAGAACGGCGTCGTCGTCGCGGTAAAACCCCTTGCGGACGCCCACGGGGGAAAACCCCGCCTTTTCGTATAACCGTTTCGCCGGCTCGTTGCGCGACGCGACTTCCAGAAACATCGAAACACACCCGCGCCCACGCGCTTCCCACGCGAGCTTTGCGAGCAGCGCTTCGCCGATCCCCTGCCGTCTGCAAACCGGCGCGACCGCGAGATTCTGCAACTCCGCCTCGTCGCCGATACAGTAAAGACAGCCCGTGCCGCACACCGTTTCGCCGCGCACCGCGACGAGATAGACCGCGTACTCCGGCAAACCACGCAGCTGCGTTTCCGACCACGCGGTCGAAAGGCATTCCTTTTCCAGCCCCGCCGCGCCCGGAACGAACCGCTCCGCGAGGGGCAAAATCTCAATCTTCTCCATCCTGCACCACGTCTAACCCGGGATGATGCGAAGCAAAGTCCGCGTCCTCCCACGGATACAGAAACGGCAGATCGGTATTGCCGCATATTTTCGTCGCAGAGCAGGTATTCCTCGGCTTCCCCGACGATGCGGAAGAACGTATGCCCGCCGCCCGCGCAGTATTCCTCGCCCTTTTCCTTTGCGAGAACGTACTCCGACAGGATGCGGTATTCCCGGTCGTGTTCGGTATCGTAAAACCCGGTTTCGCCGAACACGAACGCGGGCGTCGGATCGGAAATCTCCTCCGCGGAGGGCGTTTCCGAACTTTCCTCACGGTAATAATGCGGCTCGCAGGCGCAAAGCGATCCGCAGAGCAAACACCCCGCGCAAATCAGACAGAACACCCGTGCTTTCATATCTTTCCTTCTCTCTTTCCCTCACGCCAGCGCGCGCACTTCCACGTCCGCCGGGCAAAGCACCTTCTTGAACGTCGCCATGTCTTCCAGATACCGCGTGCCGTCCGTCGTTTCAAACAGCGCCACGTCGTAATACAACCCCGGGTATTTCTGACTGAACAGCCGGAAATGGTAGATCTGCTCGTCCGAAATGTCGTCGTTCGCGATCTCCACCGCTTCCCCGTGGATCAGCGCGTCGGCGATCTGCCGTACCAGCGCCGTGTCCTGCGTCGGATTCTGCCCTTTCATGTCGTCGGGAAGGTACTCGTCGTCGGCGAACAGCCAAAGCGTAAGCACCGCGTTTTTATACATCGCCGCCGAAATCGGCTCAAAATTTTCGATCGTAATGTCGGGCAATTCGGAATTGCGGTACACGTATCCCGTGCCGGACTCCTTGTCCCAATCGCAAAGGAACTCCGTCGGATCTTCAAAACGGATCTGATAGTAGATCAGTTCCTTGTCCGCGGCGTATTCGGTGTAGTCCCCGTCCTCGTCCGTGTCCAGCGCAACGGCTTTCACGGCGAGCGGATTGCACATCGTGTAAGTGATCCCCGTCTTTTCGTCGGTAAACCGATCCTGCTCCCAGGTAACGTGGTGCGCGCGGCTCCCGCGGAAATACACCAGCGCACCGATCGCACCGCCGACGAGGCAGGCGGCGACGATCAAAAGTACGATCGTTCTTGTCTGTTTGTTCTTCATGGCTTTCCTAATTCTTCGGGGAACGGTCAATACCCGATCGTTCCCAGACTGTCGTCGTTTTCGATCCAGTCTTTGACGTTGTAAACGGTATAGTTCTCCGCGTCTTCTCTGACGATCACGCGGTCAATTCCCGCGTTGATGACCAACCGCTTGCACATCTGGCAGCTCGTCGTACCGCCGACCAGCTCGCCCGTTTCGCCGTCGATGCAGGCGAGAAACAGCTCCGCGCCCAACATCAGATCACGCGGCGCCGAAATGATCGCGTTTGCTTCGGAATGTACGGAACGGCACAGCTCATACCGCTCGCCTCTCGGAATGTTCATCTGCTGACGCAGGCAGAAACCGAGGTCGCAGCAGTTCTTTCTGCCGCGCGGCGCACCGTTGTAGCCCGTGGAAATAATGGCGTCGTCGCGAACGATGATCGCTCCGTATTTTTTGCGCAAGCAGGTCGCCCGCGTCGCAACGGTCTGCGCAATGTCGAGATAATAGTTGATCTTGCTTTTGCGTTCCATTCTTTCTTTCCGTCCTTTTTCGTACTTTGAGCAAAAGGGGGACCCGCAGGTCCCCCTCGTCAAGCAAACCGCTTACGGTTTATTTCTTTTTCTTCAGGCCGAGAATGATGCCTGCAGCAGCGCCGCCGACAACGACGATCGCGCCGATCACGATGCCGATGATTGCGCCGGTGGACAGACCGCCCTCTTCTTCCTTGGATTCTTCCGCGGAAGATTCAGCAGCGGGTTCTTCGGAGGAAGCCGCCGGCTCCTCAGAGGATTCTGCTTCGGGTTCATTCTTGATCAGCGCTTCGAGCGCGGTGTTCAGCGCTTCCGCTGCCGCGTCGATCTCCGGCTGGTTACGGGAATCGAGAGCGCCTGCGACGAGTTCTTTCGCTGCGTTCAGCGCTTCGGTCATAGCCGCGTAGGTTTCAGCGGTGTAGTCTGCTTCTGCCTTTGCTTCCGCAAGCGCGATCAGACCGTTGATCTCGGAGAGATCAGCCGCGGTAACTTTCGTATAGGTTTCTTCGCCCAGCGTCAGAGTACCGTTTTCAACTGCCCATTCGACCTTCTTGCCGTCGATCTTCAGGGTGCCGTCTTCGCTGACCGTGTATGCAAAGTCGGTGTCGCCCTTCTTACCGGTCTTGTCTTCGTTGAAGACGATCGTGGTGGTGTCGTTGTACCAGGTGCCGAACAGTTCGGCAGCGGGATCGTTGATCGGGATGACGCAGGAGTTGTTGTACTTGAAGCCCAGGTCGCCCTGATCGTTGATGCCGTAACCGAAGATGTAAACTTTCTGACCGACAGACAGTGCTTCGAGTGCCTGTCTTGCTTCCAGACCTGCCGCGCCGGCGGATCCGTCGGAATGAGCCGCGACGATGATGTCGCCTTCTTTGAACGCTTCGGTAAAGGTGGGAGCGGCGCCGTTGCCCATCACACCTTCCACGACGGTGTAGTAACCTTCGATGTCCTTGATCTTTTCAGCGGGACGAAGCAGTACGCAGTACGCGTTGGCAACACCGTAGCTTGCGAGGTTGTTGACTTTGGTGATCAGACCGACCTTTTCGCCGCCGACCACGTTGTTCAGTTTGGTAGGAATGATAATGCTCTCTTTGAGTCCCTTGGGAAGTTCGCCCTTGGGGCAGTCCGCTCTGTCTTGGAAGACCAGCTGGACTTCCTTCTGCTGCTCGTTGCCGCCTGCCATCGTGCAGATTGCAGAGGAGTCAGCGTGTTTGCCGAACAGGATCGCGTCCTGATACTCGACCATGCCCATTGCGACGTCGTTGAATTGCTGCTGAGCACCGACGGCGTAGGTCAGACCGAATTTCGCGTCGGTACCGACCACTTTGACACCGGTCTTGTTCCAGGGCAGACGGATCTCGTAAGTCGTGATGTCGCCTTCACGGGAGCCCGCGAATTCCCAGTCGCCGAGGTTCAGCTTGCCGTCAGCGGCAGCCGGCTGAGACCAGCAGACCTTGTAGGACTGACCGTCGTCTTTGAGGCAGCAGCCGATTTCGAGGTAGTCGCCGGACCACTCTGCCGTCTGATAGACGATCTTGCTCTTGTCGGGAGCACCGGGGGTCAGGATGAACTGCACGCAGCAGTACTCATACATATGACCGTCGGCGATACCTTCCGGAATGCGATAGTCATATTTGGTGTTGACCTTCCATGCAAGGTAGAGGTTGTCTTTGTCCCAACCTGCGTAGAAATCGAATCCCAGGTTAGGATCGTCGGTCAGCTCGTAGCAGTCGGAAATTTTGAAACCGGGGTTGTCGTTTCCGAGTTTGAACGAGTTGACGGGGTACTTGCCGTATTCGCCGGGTTTGATCTCACCGTCGATTACAGGCGCTTTTTCAAGGTTGGGAATGTCGATTTCCTGGTTCTCCAGCTCGGTTTCTTCCGCGACCGCGCAAAGCGCAAGTACGGAGCAAACCATCAGAGCTGCAAGAAGAATCGCAAGAATTCTTTTCATGGTTGAATAGCTCCTTTTCTATGGGAAAAACTTCCCTTTATGGTATTCTTATCATACCACAAATTCCCGCGGAATGCAATAGAAAAAACGATTTTTTCCGTTTCTCACGAAAAAGAGCCCGCCTTTTTGGTCATTCTGCCACGCCCGCTTGACAGGCACCGTCATTGTGCCTCAAAACCGTTCATTTCTTTCGGATCGCCAACGCGCAAAGCGGCAAAAAGAGCAGCCCCGCCAGCCCGAACAACCGCAGCCCGAGGTACATGGCGGCGAGCGTCGCGAGCGGCGAAAGCCCGATATATTTCCCGACCACGCGCGGCTCGAGGATCTGCCGCACGACCGTCATTCCCGCATAGACGCAAAGCAGCGCCGCCCCGCGCACCGTGTCGCCCGAAAGCAGCGTGATCACACCCCACGGGATCAGCACCGTCCCGGTCCCCAGCACCGGCAGAATGTCGATGAACGCCGTTCCGAGCGCGATCAGAAACGCGTAACGGTAGCGTAAGATCAGCAGCGCCGAAAACAGTTCCGAAAACGTCAGCAGCATCAAAAGCCCGTACGCGCGCATAAAACTCCCGAGCGAACTCCCGATCGACGCGCGCATTTTTTCGACTTTCTTCGCCGCGTCCGGCGGGAGCAGCCCGCGCAGCGAGGCGTGAACGCGCGGGTAATCCGCCGCGAAATAGTACGACGCGAGCAGGAACACGGTCAGAAACAGGACCGCTTCGGGCAGAAACGCCGCCGCGGACGCGAGCATCGGCAGAAGCGTTCCCGAAAACCGCCCCGCCAACCCCGAAACCAGCGAGGAAAGTTTCCCGTCCAATCCCGAAACGAACGTGGTCAGCGGCTTTTTGACGTCAAAAAACGGCACGAACGAATCGATCTTGTCGATGACCTGCCCGGCGAAGTCCGGATCGTCCCGCAGCCGCCCGAGAAATTCTTCCGCCGCGCCCGCAAACGAAACGCCCTCCGCGTACAGCCGCCTGCCCAGCAGCCAGATTCCCCCGCCGACCAGCCCCGCAAACACCAACACGCAGACCAGCACCGTCAATTTCCGCGGCACTTTCAGACGCGCGCCGGCAAAACGGATCACGGGCTGCAAAACCGACGCAAACGCGTACGCCAACAGAAACGGCAGCAGAGGCGCAAACAGGTATTTCAGAAACAGCGTAACCGCGAGAGCAGCCAGCAAAACGCAAAGCAATCCGTCCCGCCACCGCGCGACGCTTTTCTCCGAAAACAAAAAATCACCTCAAAAAATCAAAAAAGGGGTTGACAAAAGCCGCTTTTTATGGTATAGTAGGGATTGCTCGCAAGAATGCGGCACAAAAAAGCAATCCGGCCGGTTAGTCAAACGGTTAAGACGTCGCCCTCTCACGGCGAAGATAGGAGTTCGATTCTCCTACTGGTCACCAGAAAGAAGCACGCGAAAGCGTGCTTCTTTCAATGAAATTCGTTCTGCGAACGAGTGAAATACGCTTCGCGTATGAAATATTGCTTCGCAATATGAAATATGCCTTCGGCATATGAAATACGAATTTCTTTTCACATTCGAACGCAGTGAGAATATTTCATAATCCGTTAGGATTATTTCACATTTGCCGTAAGGCAAATATTTCATTCAAAGGAACAGAAAGCAATGGGGCAAAACAAGCTGATTGACGAATCTACCGACTTTGCCGTAAAAGTTTTAAAGATGTGCGACAAAGTCAAGGGGCACTATTCCTTGATCAATCAATTCGAACGTTCTGCAACGAGCATCGGCGCAAATATCCGAGAAGCCAATTACGCGCACGGCACGGCGGATTTTGTTTCAAAATTACAGATTGCATTGAAAGAATGCTTTGAAACGGAATACTGGATCGAATTGCTTGTCAAATCCGAAATAACGGAAAAAGAACTCATGGAAGACCTATATTGTCAGTGCAGGACAATCCGCCGCATTTTGATTGCTTCTATCAATACAGCAAAAGAAAATCAAAAATAAATCTTTCCCACATTCGATTATACTCCTTTCCCGGCGTCCGTTATACAACCCGCGCGCAAAAAATAAAAAATCTCCAAAATTTTCAAAAAAGAGTTGACAAGCGGGAACATCTGTGCTATAATGCCTCTGTTGCGGGATTCCGCGGCAAAAAGAATAGCTGTGGACAGATGGCCGAGTTGGTCTAAGGCGCACGACTGGAAATCGTGTAACGGTTAACCCCGTTCTAGGGTTCGAATCCCTATCTGTCCGCCAACAAAAAAGTCTCTTTTGTCGTATGACAAAAGGGACTTTTTTGAATGATGTTTGCCCTTACGGGCAAATGATGTTGGCTTCGCCAATGATGTATGCTTCGCATATGATGTGTCTGCGGACATGGGTGGCAAACATCGCATC
>JAGHTH010000139.1 GCA_018065365.1 Candidatus Coliplasma caballi | reverse complement strand
TTTGTCGGCTATGAATGTATGATTTACCTTGTCGTCGGCAAGTTGAAACTTGCTTGCCCCTCCCTTTTTGCCTGACTTTTCACGGGAAAAAGAAAAGAACCTAAAAAAGAAAGGGCTTGACAAAAGCCCGGAAATGTGCTACAATACAGATAATAAAAGGCGCACCGATGACGGTCGCCTCTGAATCAGATAGGAATTAACCGCTCATCTTTTCGAGGGAAAGGCGGTTAATTCTTTTTATTGTTGTTATGGTCTCCAAAAAGAAGAAAAAACAGCGTTAAAACTGCAATCATCACTTCAACGAACTCAAAGAGTTCAATCCATGTAATCACAATCGCTCACCTCTCTTCCGTAAAGTCGAGAGGCAAGTCAAAGAATTTTGCCTCTCGCTATTCGCTTCGAGGCAACCGCCACCGTTTTGGTGCGCTGCACACACTATAACATAATATTCGCCTTTTGTCAACAAAAAACTGCCTTTCGGCAGCTAGCTTACTGACAAACCCCTCTGTTTCAAATCCATTCGTCAAAATACCCGAAACATTGCAAAACGTATGCTTTGCAACCCGCGTTTATGGTGAGGTTTGGCTTCCTCCGGGAGGAAGCTGTCACCGAATGGTGACTGATAGAGTACTCGTCTTTCTGTTTCTTTCTTTTTTATAAACTTTTGCTCTGCAAAAACAGTTCATTTGATTGAATACGCGTACTCTATCCGTCGGCTCCGCCGCCACCTTCCTCCCGGAGGAAGGCAATGGCTAACAGAAGGTTTGTGCATAATGACGAGGGCTCTGCAAAAGGGGTACTTTGTCAGTAAACTGACTGCCTTTCGGCAGCTTTTTTATTTTTCCCCCGCATAAAAACCAAACACAATCCTTAACCAAAATACAGCGGATACAGGCAGGTGCTGCAGACGGCGAAGGTCGCGGCGCAGGTGGTCAGGACGGCGGAGACGTTCCTTGCGGCGCGGGCCTCGGAGCGCTCGAGCCGTTCGAGCAGTTTGCCGAAAAAGACGGCGCCGACGAGCATGGTCGGAACGATGTAGCGGTAGTCCATCGAGCAGAAATGCGGGTACTCAAAGCAGAACAGCACGTAGCTGATCATCATCGTAACCCAATAGCAGCCGAGCAGCGCGAACGGCGCCCTGCCGGTGTTCCAACGTGCCGAAAACGCCCGCGTTTCGCGTCGGACGCACGCTTTCAAAAGGTCAAAACCGGAAGCAAACATCGACGCGACGGCGCCCAGCACGACCACCCCGTTGACCCCGAACAGAACGGTGCCGAGCAGGCGGAAAAAGCCGGAATCGCGCCAGGTCGAATACTCCCCGAACAGCGCCGTTTTGAGCGCGGCGAGCGGGATGCAATGCTCGAAATACTCCGCGCCCTGCGTGCCGGTACGGGACGGAAACACCCCGAAATCGACGAGCGAGCGGAAGTCGAAAAGTCGTTGCGGCACAGTGTAATTTCCGAGGTACTGGTCGATGTTGTCCGCCAGCTTCGGAACGTAGGTCAGCGGCACGCCGTACTGCAGGTAGTTGCGCGCCTGCCAGCCGATCCCGAGCGGGATGCAGATCACGCCGAACAGCGCGAACTGCGCGACGAGCTTGCCCTTGTTTGCTGCGCCTTTTTCTTTGATCAGGTCGTATAGGAACAGCAGCGCGACGGCAGGCGCGACGACGCCGGTCGCGAGCTTGGAAGCCATCGAGCCGCCGATGCAGAACGCGAGCGCGACGATCACGTACCACTTATGGCTGCGGTGCCATTCCAGCACCGCCCAGACCGCGCAGAAGACCAGCGCGACGGACAGGCAGTCGTTGTTGATGCTGCCGGAAAGCAGAAACCAGGTCGGGTGGAACGCGACGAGCAGGAACGCGAACACGCGGGGTTTCCCGCGCAAGCCGACGAGCCGGAAAATGCGGTCGGACGCGTAAAGTGCCACCATGGAATAGAACAGCGTGAGCAGCTGCAAATTCTCCGCCGCCTCGGCAAACACGATGCCGCACGCTTCCTGCACCTTCAGCCAGAGCGCGCACAAAATGTGGTGCAGCGGCGGGTGGTAGAACTGGAACTTTCCGCGCACGTCGAAATCGGGCAGGTGTTTGTTCTCCAGCAGATACTCGATATACCCGGTATGCCCGTAGTTCGCCTTGGGATAGTTGAAATACCGGACGTCGTGCTGGTTCTGCCGGATCGTGATCGTGCCGGTATAGCACAATCGCGCCGCGAACGCCGCCAGGAACAGCAAAGCGATCCAGCGGTCTTCCGTCATCTTCCCGTCCTTTGACCAGTAAACGACGAGCACACACAGCGTCAAAAGCGTTAGCAGAAACATCCACTGGCTCACGCTCTCGATCCCCGACAGCCGCTGCAAAAAAATGCCGCTTAACACCGTCAGCAAAAACAGCCCCGGCAGCACCGCAAGCCCTTCCCGCTTCTTCGCCATTTCCTCACACCTTCTTTCCTTTCAAAAATAACATAGATTTGTGAGTTTGTCAAGGAGGTTTTGCAGGGAAAACTTTTTTGGGAAAAAAGTTTTCCCTGCACCCTTTCAAAAAACTGATGAGGAAGGAAAAAATAAATGGTTTTTCAATTTGATGCCGGCATAAATTTATTTCTTTTATTTTTTTTCCATAACACAGGTTCTTTTACGGAGGGGGCGGCAACCGCTTTTCTGCCAAAGAAAAGGGGTTCCCGCATCAAAACCACAAAAAAAATTACGCCGACCTCTTGATTTTTGGCGGAAGATATAGTATAATATAGCAGATAGTATTATATATAAGAGAAGACCGGGAGAAAACGGTCGGAAAGAGAACGGAGCCATGGATCAATTTGACGACCTGAAAGCGCTGATACTGGACGAATTACGCAAGACCTATCCGGGCACGATCATCGGGCTTTGGTTTTCGCCGATGGAGATCCGGGAGGTACGAGCCGACGCGATGGTGTTGGCGTTCCCGTCGAGCCGGAAGCCGTTTGTGGAGTCGAACTCCGACTACTTCGGCTCCCTGCAGCGCGCGATCAACAAAGTGATGCAGACCGAGCTGAAGTTGAAGCTCGTTACTTTAGAGGAAGAAACGCAGAGTGCGGAGCCGGAGCAGGATCCCGAGCAGGAGCCGGCGCCGAAGAACGCGTACGCGGCGCGTTTCAACCCGAACTACACGTTTGAAAATTTCATCGTCGGCAAGTCGAACCAGCTCGCGCAGATGGCGGCGCTGGGCGTCGCAAACCAGCCGTTCGATCTGAACAACCCGCTGTACCTGTACGGTCCTCCGGGGTGGGGCAAGACGCATCTGATGTTCGCGATCGTCAACCAGCTTCGCAAGGAGCATCCCGAGTACCGCATCCTGTACGTTACGGGCGAGGAGTTCGGGAACGAGCTGATGGAAGGTCTGGCGCAGCACAAGCCGGTCGCGTTCCGCGAGAAGTACCGCAACCTCGACGTGCTGTTGGTCGATGACATCCAGTTCATCGCGGGCAAGCTCTCGACGATGGAGGAGTTCTTCCACACCTTTGAAACGTTATACAAAGCGAACAAGCAGCTGATCTTAGCGTCCGACAAGCCGCCGCAGGAGATCGCAAACCTCGACGAGCGCTTACAGACGCGCTGCGCGATGGGCTTGGTGGCGGACATTCAGCCGCCGGACCTGGAGTTGCGAACGGCGATCTTCCGCCGCAAAGCGTTAGACTACGGGTTTGACCTCGGATACCCGGTGCTTTCCTACCTCGCGGAGCACATCACGAAGAACATCCGGCAGATCGAGGGCGCGATCAAGAAGCTGCGCGCGCACTGTCTGATCACGGGCGAGCCCTGCACGGTGCAGGTCGCGGAGCGGGTGCTTTCGGACTTTCTCAAGTCGCAGGACACGGACGACAACGTGGTGGACAAGATCTTCGCGCTGACCGAGAAGAAGTTCGGCGTTTCCAAAGACGAGCTGCTCGGCAACAAGCGGACGGCAAACATCGCGTTCGCGCGGCATTTCGCGATCTTCTTAGTCCGCCAGAACACGACGCTCTCACAAAAGCAGATCGCGTCCCTTTTCCACAAGAAAGACCACACGACGATCATGAACTCGATCAACGTGATCGAGGAAAAGAAGCGCACCGACTCGGTCTTCTCGCGCGACGTGGACTTGGTTTTGGACGAATTAAAGAAATAAAACCGCCTATCCGCCGTGGTGGAAAACCTGTGGACAGATGTGCAGCGATCGCGGCTTGTCCACACGATTCTTCGGCGGTTTTCCCCGGCAGGTTTTCCCGCGCCGCAAGCACTTTTCCCGCTTTTCCACTTTTTCCCGCCGACTACTACTACTACTACTACTTAGAATATCTCTAAAACCTATTACTCGGTGGGTATCCTGCGCGCCCGCGCGTAGGTACGAACGGTTTTGATTTTTGTTTTTTCGCGGGGAACACCCTTTTTTGCAAAAAGTGTTTTCCCCGCACCCCATTCGGAAAAACTGACTGTTAAAAAATATAAAATCAATATCCTATTGCAAAGATCTTCTGTTTCATACAACTCCTAACTCCTAACTCCTAACTCCTAACTCGTTCTTCTCCTAACTCCTAACTACGTAAGTAAATAATCAGACATTCAACTTAAAAAATACATTCCTAAAAAACCGCTTTCTAACAGAAGGCAAAAGGAGACAATGCCATGGCGATTGAATTTGTAGCGGACAAAAAAACACTGTTGTCTTTGATCCAGCCGGCGCTGGCGGCAACGTCGAACAGGAGCACGCTTCCCGCGTTGGAAGGACTGTTGTTCCGCTTGCAGGACAACCTGCTGACCGTTTGCGGCTACGACCTGGAAAAAGGCGTCCGCACGCGCGGCATCGTGCAGCCGATCTCGGAGGGCGCGGTCATTCTGAACGCCCAAAAGGTCGCGGCGATCATCAAAATTTTCCCCGATTCCGACATCTCTTTCGTGGCGGACGAGAAAAACATGGTCAAACTGTCCTGCGGCACGAGTGAATTCTCGATCCACGGGCTGACCGCCGAGGCGTTCCCGAATATGCCCGACCTCTCGGGCGACAACGGCTTCTGCATCTCGCAGTCGCTGATGAAAGAAATCATCGCGGGGACCTGCTTCGCGGTGTCCCAGCTCGACACGCGGCCGATCCTGACCGGCGAATTCTTCCACATCGAAGACCGCTCGATCACGGCGGTGGCGCTCGACAACTACCGGCTCGCGCTCCGGGAAGAAAAGGGCTGCATTTTCGACAACGAGAACGCGTTCTCCTTTGTCGTGCCCGGAAAGTCGCTCAACGAGCTGCAGCGGCTGCTCGGCGACAACGAGGAGATGCTCCGCGTGGAGTTCACGGCAAAGTACGTCATCTTCAAGGTCGGCGACATCGTGCTGTTCTCCCGTCTG